>JBCDJE010000084.1:0-10643 GCA_038748185.1 Bacteroidota bacterium | reverse complement strand
GGGTTAAGCTGAAAAAAACCGAAAGCTTCTTTCCTCACATCCTGTAAATTATGGATATCCTTTCTCACAGGATTACCCAAAAACAGTAGTTTATCTTTTGGAAAATATTTCTCCATTCCAGGATAAGCAACACATATTTTTTTTGCTTTGGCTGCTAACCACTTATTGGTAAGTCCCGCATATCCATTTTGCTCTTGAATAAGCGTGGGAATATTTTTTCGTTGTGCTTTCCTAAGAACAGGTGCACTGGCATAACCACCTACACCAACCACGACATCGGGCTGGAACGTATCTATAATTTGTCCTGCTTTATTTAAGCTCCTTATAAGCTTAAAAGGAAAAAGTAAATTTTTAAGTGTTAACCTTCGCTGTAGGCCACTAACTGGTAGTGCTTCAATCTTGTACCCTGCTTGTGGCACTTTTTCCATTTCCATTTTTCCTTCTGCTCCTACAAATAACACCTCTGTATTGGCATCCATTGCTTTTAGTGCATCAGCTATAGCTATCGCCGGGTATATATGCCCGCCGGTGCCACCACCGCTTATAATCACTTTTATATGGTTACCTTTTATAGTCAACTCTTCTGTTTTATCTTTTTATCAAATACCTGAAACAGCATTGGTTCTACTGTCATCACGTCTTCTTAAATTTCTTCTTAGCGTGTCATCTTCTACCAAAGCATCGGTGCGACTTATGCTTAATAGCATCCCAATTGACATGCCTGTAAACAATAATGAAGTACCTCCCATACTTAGCAAGGGAAGTGGCAAACCAGTAATGGGTAAAATACCTACCACTACACCCATATGTACAAAGGCTTGCAGTACTAGACTAAAAGTTAACCCTGCTGCCAGCAATCCGCCAAATGCCCTGTTACTCCTGCTTACAATCAACATTCCTCTGTATAGTAGTAAAAGGAAAGAGACAATCACCACTAATGCACCTAAAAAACCGTATTCTTCTACGATAATAGCAAAAATGAAATCGGAATAAGGGTGTGGCAGAAAGTTCCTTTGCGTACTTTTTCCTGCCCCTTTCCCTGCAAAACCACCCGTTGCAACGGCTATATATGCCTGCTCTGACTGAAAAGAAACTTTATCATCACTCATATAAGAGCTTAACCTACTAGTTACCGTTTGACTTCTTTGCCCAAATGTGAAGGCAAATGCTCCTGCCATTGCACCCACTATAACCATCATTCCTAAATGCTTCATGGGCACTCTACCAATAAATAGTAAAAGCAAGCAAGTAAGAAAAAGTAGACTGGCACTAGACCAATCTGTTAAGCCAATAAGTGTACATATTATGCCACACCAAACCAATATTGGTGTTATGGCTTTCTGATAATCTTTAATTTTCATTTGCCTTTTTGAAAGCATACTGGCGATATTGGATATCAGTGCCAGCTTGGCAAAATCTGAGGGTTGAAATGAAAAACTGGTGAAAGGTATCACTATCCATCTTGAAGCTTCATTAATGGTGCTACCAAACTGCCAGGCAATAATCAATAGTGGAATAGATGCCAAAAGCGCATACCTAGATAGCCTAGAATAAAATCTATAATCTATTCTATGACAAATATACATGGTCACAAACCCTAGTATTATAAGGAAGGTATGCTTGGTAAGGAAATACTCTGTATCACCACCAGCACTTCTATATGCCAGATTTCCGGTAGCACTGTATACTACCAAAATACTGATGAGGGAAAGAATAATACTCACTCCCCAAATCATTTTGTCACCTTGTAAATACTTTTGTATGCCTGTTACCTGATTTTCCATAGTTCTAGCTTTACCATTCAATCAATTTACAAGTATAGATGCACTTCGCTTACACCATACTTAAAAGCATCATTTCAATTTTTTTTTTAAAAGGTTTTAAATTTTCAACTACTGCAGTTTTAAATTTTGCTCCTCTATCTTCATAATTTTTAAATAGATCGAAGCTGGCACATGCAGGAGAAAGCAAAACAATATCTCCCTTTTCTGCCAAGTGATAAGCAGTAATTACTACATCGTTTATATCTATGGTCTCATGAATAAAACTGACAGTTTCACTAAAAGCAGCTTTCAACGTTTCGTTGTCTTTACCAAGGCAAATAATTCCTTTTACCTTTTGCTTTACTAGTGTTGTAAGCTGTACATAATCATTTCCTTTATCTATCCCTCCAGCTATCCAGATAATGGGTTTTTCGAATGCATCGAGGGCAAAAAATACAGCATCTACATTAGTCGCTTTAGAATCATTTATAAAATCAATACCATTTACAGTATCTATCAATTCTAACCTGTGTGGTACATTTTTAAAACTTTTGAGTGCTTTCTCAAGCTTATTATAATCAACCCCTAACCTAGTAGCTGCCAGTAAAGCTGCACATATATTCATAGCATTGTGTTTCCCTTGCAGTGGAAGGGCCTTAAACGCAAGCCATTTATTTTCTATTCCTTCGGGTTGATCGAATAAAGCTGAAAAGAAAGCCGGTATGTACAGTGTCTCATCTCTAAAAAATGCTTCTGAAAACCCTTCTTGCCACATTTTCAGGTTTTCACTATGATTCAATTCTTTGGCAATAAGCTCATTATCAGCATTATAGATAAGGGTATCACCTGCTTGCATATTTTGAAATATTTTGAATTTTGCTTTGGCATACAGGTTAATATCTCCATTATAGCGATCGAGATGATCTGGAGTAATATTGAGCAGCAAAGCTATATTTGGCCTAAAAGTATGTATATCGTCTAGCTGAAAGCTACTCACTTCCAATACAAAATAATCATAATCTCTTTCCGCTAAAAGACGCGCAAAACTATTCCCAATATTTCCAGCTAAGCCAACATCAAATCCAGCTTTTTCTAGCAAATGATGTGTTAACAACGTAGTTGTTGTTTTACCATTTGTACCCGTAATTGCTACAATTTTGGCTTTGGTAAAACGAGCGGCAAAGTCTATTTCTGAGCTTATTTTTATGCCCGCTTGCCTCAACTGCTGAACGATAGCTGCTTTTTCAGGAATACCCGGGCTTTTTATTACTTCTGAAGCATTTATAATAGTACCTTGCGTATGTCCATTTTCTTCATAAGGAATGCCCAATGCTTGTAGTTCTTGCCGATATTTGGTCGCAATCATACCTGCATCAGATACAAAAACTTTGTATCCAAGCTTATTTGCCAGAATAGCTGCTCCTATTCCACTTTCTCCAGCGCCTAATATGATTAACTTTTCTTTCATCTCTCTATATAAAATATTACCTGATTTTAAGGGTAGCCAATGCTACTATGGCTAGTAATAAGCCTACAATCCAAAATCGGGTGACTATTTTTGATTCGTGTATTTCTTTTTTTTGATAATGATGATGCAAGGGTGACATAAGAAAAATTCTTCTTCCTTCACCATATTTTTTTCGGGTATATTTAAACCACGATACCTGCAACATCACGGAAGAGATTTCTATCAAGAAAATGCCACACAATACCGGGATTAATAATTCTTTCCTTATAATAAAAGATAAAACTGCAATAACAGCCCCTAACATTAAGCTACCTGTGTCGCCCATAAAAACCTGTGCAGGGTAAGAGTTGTACCATAGAAAACCCACACAAGCACCTACAAAAGCAAGGCAAAAAATAACTACTTCACCGGTATAAGGGATGAACATAATATTGAGGTAGTCAGCAAAAATGATATTTCCTGACACATAAGCTAATATGGCTAGTACACCACCAATAATTGCGGAAGTCCCTGCTGCAAGCCCATCAATTCCATCAGTAATATTTGCTCCATTAGATACAGCAGTGATGATAAATATGACAATTAGTATGTAGAATATTGGTGTTATCGTTTCTGAAGGTAAAAGTTTAGCATAATCCAACTCATTCTTTTTTACAAATGGAATGGTTGTTTTAGTAGACTTTACATCTTCATAGTTTTCAGGCTCTAGCGCCTCTTCAATATTTGCTCTGTTGATATTTATATTGAAATTACGTACAACTACTTGTTCATTAAAATAAAGCGTAGTGCCGATAATTAACCCCAATGATACCTGTCCTGCTATCTTGAAGCGACCTTTCAGTCCCTTTTTATTTTTCTTAAATATTTTGATATAATCATCTATAAACCCAATCATTCCCATCCAAAGGGTGGTAACGAGGAGTAAAATAATGTAAATGTTATCGAGCTTAGCAAAGAGCAAAACAGGCAATAAAATGGTAGCGATAATAATTGTACCACCCATTGTAGGTGTGCCTTGTTTTTCTAATTGACCTTGTAAGCCTAAATCTCTTACCGTTTCTCCTACCTGTTGCTTTCTCAAAAAATTGATAATCCGCTTCCCGAAAATAGATGCAAAAAGCAAGGAAACCCCGGCAGACATCAGCGCTCTAAATGAGATGTATTGAAAAAGGCCTGCCCCTGGAAGATCAAAAGTTTGATCGAGATATGAAAATAAATAGTAAAGCAACTGTAATGGGGTAATTTGTTTATGTTAAATTTTAATTGAACTTTATTTTTTTTCGGTTAAAAAATCTTCAAGTATTTCTTTATCGTCAAAATGATGTCTCACACCGTTAATTTCTTGGTAATTCTCATGGCCTTTTCCGGCTACAAGAATTATGTCTCCTTTACTGGCCAGCATGCATGCCGTTTTTATGGCTTCTTTTCTTTCTGTTATTGCTAGGGTTTTATTACTATCACCAGTATTTAATCCTTGCTGCATGTCTTTAATAATTTGCTCAGGATCCTCTGTTCTAGGATTATCAGAAGTAAGAATCACTTTATCACTCAGTTTTGCAGCAATTGCTGCCATTTTTGGTCTTTTCTCTTTATCTCTATCGCCCCCACAACCAACAACTGTAATAATTTGCTCATTTGCCTTTCGCAATGCTACAATTGTTTTTAGTACATTCTCCAGCGCATCTGGTGTATGAGAATAGTCAACAATTGCCCTATTTTTCTCAGAAATAACCTGATCGAACCTACCTTTCGCTGGTCCTATCCCTGAAAGCGATGTAAGCACATTTTCTTTGTCCTCCTCAAGTAACAATGCCGAAGCGTATACCGCCAATAAGTTGCTTGCATTAAAATTACCTATGAGGCGAAACCAAGTATCTTTCCCATCAATTTCTAATAAAAGTCCTTCAAATGAATTTTCAAGGATTTTGGCTTTAAAGTCAGCCATAGCTTTTAAAGAGAAAGTTCTAATACTAGCACTACAGTTTTGCACCATTATCCTACCTCTTCTGTCATCTTTATTTACAAGAGCAAAGGCTTTATCACTCAAATTATCAAAGAGTTTCTTTTTGGCTTTAATGTAGTTATCGAATGTTTTATGGTAGTCGAGGTGATCGTGAGAGATATTTGTAAAAACTGCTCCGGTAAAATCAATTCCGTTCACACGTTCTTGCTCCAAGGCATGAGAACTAACCTCCATAAAGCAATGGGTACATTTCTGCTTTACCATTTCTTCAAGCAATCCATTCAATTGAATAGCGTCTGGTGTAGTAAACTTAGCAGGCAACACTGTATCGTTTACTTTATTTTCTACTGTTGAAATTAAACCTGTATTGTACCCCAATTCCCTAAATAACCGAAATAATAAAGTTGCTACTGTAGTTTTTCCATTGGTCCCGGTAATGCCTACCAGATTTAGCTTTTGAGAAGGATGATCGTAAAAATTAGCGGCAAAAATACCCATAGCCTTTGCCGAATCATCTACCAATAAGTAACATATTTCATTGCTTATTTTTTCTGGAAGGCGTTCACATACTACTGTTGTAGCACCCTTCTCAACGGCTTGTGTTATATAATTATGTCCATCAACCACAGTACCTTCCACGGCTATAAACATATCACCTTCAGTTACCTCACGAGAGTCAAAGCAGATATGATTTATCATTCTATCAGTACTGCCTCTGAATGAAACTGTTGGATACCTACCTAATATGTCTTCTAGCTTTTTGATTTTATAATCTTGTTTAAAATTTCAGTATTCTTTATTATTTGGTTAAATACAGTTTGCAATAAATTACTTTTAAAACTTTGCCCTCATTTATCCTAGGCTTATATAAATCACACCACCTTTTCTCGCATTTGAACCAGGCCTTAAAGACTGCTTTAATACCCTGCCGTTGCCTCTTGGTCGTACTTTTAAGCCTTGGTTTTCCAATATAAAGAGGGCATCTTTTAAAGTCATTCCTCTTACATCAGGTATTTTTTCTTCTTGTACTAAATTATTTTTCCACAATACTGTATCGCCAGTAGTTTGAGCTCTCACCCACTCAGTGGTATTCATCGATACATGTTTAATATTTAATTTATCAGACAATTTTTCCAGGTCTTTGTAGAACCCCGCTTGTATCATAGGAAATACACCGTCTTTCACCAAAGTATCAGGTAATGACTTTTCTACTCCTCTTACATATAATTTATCTGCAATTTCTCTAAATACAGGAGCGGCAACATCACCACCATAATGAGCTCCATTTTTAGGATCATCAATAGCGATTAATACAGAATATTCCGGATCATCAGCAGGAAAATACCCCGCAAAAGAGGCATAATAGTTATCAACATAAACTCCGTTTTTCACCTTATGGGTAGTACCAGTTTTTCCTGCTATTTTATACCGCTCGCTGCGAATTTCTTTTGCTGTACCTCTTCTCACTACACCTTCTAGCAAACTTTGTAAAATGTCCAGAGTGCGATCAGAGCAGATTTTCTCATTGATCACTTCAGCTTTATACTCTTCTAAAACTTTATTGCCCCTGGTAACTTTCTTCACTATCATGGGTGAAATCATTTTACCATCATTGGCAACTGCATTATAGAAAGTGAGCAATTGTAAAGGAGATACTTTTACTTCATAACCAATTGAAATCCATGGCAAAGAACAACCACTCCAATTTGCCTCACCCGGTTGGTTAAAGAAAGGCTTACCTTCTCCCATCATTTGGAAACCTAAAGGCTCACTTAACCCAAATTGCTTTAAATATTTTAGATAGCGCTTAGGCTTATCCATAAAATGCAAGAATACTAACCTCGAAGTACCAATGTTTGAAGACTTTTCAAAAACAGACCTAATAGGAATTTTTCCATACCCATAATACACAGGGTCTTTCATCACACAATCTTCGTAAAACTCAAATTTCCCATCGTGTGCATTTACCGTATCATCTATAGAAATATTAGTTTCTTCTAATAATGCCATAAAAGATGCCAGCTTAAAAGTAGAACCCGGCTCAGTAGTACCTTGTGCACCGAGTGCATAGTTATAATCTTCTACATAATTGCTATTGCCACTCCTACTCAAATTCACCATTGCTTTTACTTCTCCAGTACCTACTTCCATCACTATAGCACATCCATAATTAGCTCTGTGCCTTCTTAAATGCTTATTAAGAATATTGGTAGCAATTTCTTGGTAATGTATATCAATAGTGGTTTGTATATCTAAACCACTTTCTGTTTTCACTTCCAAATCATTATCTACTGGTTTCCAGTCTCCGCCGGGAATTCTCTGGTACAATGCTTCTCCGCTTACTCCAGCAAGTTTATGATGGAAACTTCTTTCAAGCCCTACTCCTTTTACTTCGCTTAAAGAATCAATTCTGGTAAAACCAATCATCCTCCTACCAAGAGGGCCAAAAGGCAAAAACCGCTTATCTACTTTTTCGAAGAGAATACCTCCTTTCCAGCGACCTTCTTTAAAAAGCGGCCAATCTTCCATCATTTTTTTATGATGGTATTTTACCAACTGTCTGCTCAACAACTTGTAACGACGACCTGAAGCCCTTGCTGTCCTTAATTCTGCTGCATATTCTTCAGGAGTTTTATCTTCAAAGTAATTGGAAAGTAATAAGGAAACTGTATCTAATGTTGTATTGAATAATTCATCACTGGGGATAGAAGGATCAATGGCCAATTGATAGAAGGGCAGAGATACTGCTAAAAGTCCACCATCATCACTCATAATGTTGCCTCTAGTAGCTTCAACCTTCATGAATTTAAGTCCGTATTCGTCAGCTGCTTTTTTCCACTTCTCGCCTTCGGCTACTTGCAAGTCAAAAATTCTTACCAGAATACTTATACCTAGTATAACAATTACTAAAAATCCCAGTCTTACTCTTACTAATATGGATTTCCTGATTCCCATATTAAAAAATTGAAATTGAGTTGAAAAATTAAATTTTAGTCGTCTTTTGCTCCCTGGATTTTTATTACCGGTTCATTATTTTCTATAAGCCCAAGCCCTCTCACTTTTTTAGCAATCTCATTGAACTTACTTACATTAATAAATTCGTATTTTCTGGAACCGTAGTCAACGCGTAGCTTATTTACTTCCCTTTCCATTACAGTAACTTTTCTGCTTAATCTATCAGAGTAATAGTTATTACTGATATAGATCACACCTAAAAAGGTGAGAAAAAAGAAAAATGGAACAAACTTAATAGCTGTTTGATCGTCGAAAGAAAAATCAAACTTCCCTGAGACTTGCCCTAATACTGATTTCTTTTTTTCCTGTTTTACTTTGGCGTATGTGTTAAAAGCATTCATAGTTCATTGCCTAAGTGTTAAAAAATAGCTGCTAGTTTGTCCATACATTTAGGTAAGTGCTAATCCAAATCGCCTAAGCGGTATTATAAAATATTGGTTTAATTGTTAAAGCTCAAATTTTTTCTGCTACCCTGAGTCTTGCGCTTCTTGCTCTGTTATTATTACTTATTTCCTCAGCTGATGCAGTTGTTGGTTTATTTCTTATTGGCTTTAGTGGCCTTAGTAAATTCCCATAAAAATCTTTTTCAGGCTCTCCTTCAAATTTCCCTTGCCGCATAAAGTTTTTTACTAATCTATCTTCTAAAGAATGATAAGCGATTACTACCAACCTACCTCCTTGTTCCAACACATTTGCGCTATCTGCTAAAAAGTCTTTTAATGCGCCAATCTCATCGTTTACCTCAATCCGCAATGCCTGAAAAACCTGGGCTTGGTACTTAAATTCTTTACCTCTTGGCGCAAAATCATTTAAAACTTTTACTAAATCTCCCGTTGTTACAATTGCTTTATTCGTTCTTGCACCTACTATTCCATTTGATAGTGCCCAAGCGTTTTTTACCTCTCCATATTCTCTAAAAAGCATTGTTAGTGCTTTGTTGTCGTAGCTGTTTATGATATCGCGGGCAGTAACATTACCTTTTTGATTCATTCGCATATCTAGCACAGCATCCCATCTTATAGAAAATCCTCTTTCTGCATGGTCAATCTGATGAGAGGATATTCCTAAATCAGCCAGTATACCAGCTACCTTCGGTTGCTTATACAGTTTCAGATACTTCCTTAAATGCCGAAAATTTGCTTCAATAAGTTGCAACTTGGCGTCTCCAAGTAGTTCTGCGTTTTGTCTTGCATCAGGGTCTTGATCAAAAGCGATTAACTTTCCATTTTTTAAATGTTTGAGAATCACCTTAGCATGTCCACCTCCACCAAAAGTTACATCTACATAAATCTTATCAGGCTTTATTGCTAACCCTTCAACTGATTCTTTTAATAGTACCGGAACATGATACATAAATTCCGGGATTTTAATTTTCAGGTTTTTCTTCACTTTCTGCTACAACAGCTGCTTCCTTCTCTGCTGGGTTCGTAGTAGCGACCCTTCCCAAATACTGTTGCGCCATATCTGAAAACTCTTCAGGCTCACTGGCAAGGTACTCGTCATACTCTTCAGGATTCCAAATCTCCAGTCGATTACCTAAGCCTACTATCAACACATCTTTATCTAGTTTGGCATATTTTTGCAGCGATTTCGGGATGAGAAAACGTCCGGTCTTATCTAATTCAATTTCAGTAAGTCCTCTCATGAACAGTCGCTGAAACTTTCTATCTCGCTCGGTAAACTCATTCAAGCTATTTACCTGATCGAATATTTTCTCCCACTCACTTTGTGAATACACTGTAAGGCAAGGTTCAAATCCTCTTTTAAGCACAATACGATTGCTGTCTTCTTCAGGCAATGCAGTCTTCACCCGAGCTGGTAAAACCAGTCGCCCCTTAGTGTCGAGCCTGCATTCATATTCACTTGAAAAATAAGACATCTATACTTCTTACCAATTTAAAAATGTAGTACTTACACAAATCTAATAGAATAAATCAATAATTCAACCACTTTTTACCACTTTCTACCACTTTTTACCTTTTTAATCTAAACCCTTATTGATGATGATTATTATAATCGAAAGTTAAATAAATACACCTAGTCAATAAACATTTAAAGTTAAAGTTAAATAATACTATATAAATAGCTGTTTATCATTGCTTTACAAATAATCACTTCAAAGTATACAAATAATATAACTTGAAGCAAAAATATTTTTTAAGAAAAATGACTGTAGTGGGAAAGTGTGGAAAAAAAATTTATCCCTTAGGTAAATAAGCAAAAAATACTGCGATAAACCGATTCGCTTTTACAGATGTGGATAAAAGTGGAAAAGAAAGTTATTTATTAAAAACAAATTGGGAAAAAGTGGAAAGTTCACCCGTAGTGGGAATTTTATGAGTGGAATTTACACAAATTCAAATGAATTGCTTTTACTTATCAAGTAAGCTATAATTTTCTGGAATTTGAAATGCTAAACTTTTCTTACTTATTG
>JBCDJE010000083.1:0-10734 GCA_038748185.1 Bacteroidota bacterium | reverse complement strand
CTATGTTTTTGGTCAAATACACTTGCCTGATAATCTATTTTTATTTTATAGTAGCACTGCACTTAATAAGTTTCATCAATTTAAGTGCTGGTTCATTATTCAATTAATTATATCTCTCCCAATTGCATTTTATGGCGTCTTCACTTTAGTGATAGGAAGTTTTTTTGGCTACTACATTACTCCTCTCATCATTCTGCTGTACATATTACTGCTTGCAGTAATTAGTGCATTTGTGTATGTAAAATACATTAGTAATCCCATCAGAGTAAAAAGTAAATCTATTCTATTACGCATAGTAAATGATTGGCAGAAACCATTTTTTAGCTTATTCTTTTATCATGTCTTAGATAAACTAAAGATCACTTTTGCAATAACTAAGGTTTTGTCACTAGCCGTTATTAATGGAGGTTTTTATTTCCTAACCGGACTAAATAATGATTTACGTGTTTTAGGGATAGTTACGTTGGGAATTATTATAGCACATGCATTCTTAATTTACCAATCTTACCGTTTTGAAAGTTTATATCTTAATTTCTCACGAAATTTTCCTTACAGTAAAAATATATTATACCTTAATTGGGCTGTAAACTATCTGCTATTGACACTTCCGGAAAACATCTGGCACTTAACAGCATTCGATTTTAAGATAGGAAGTGCATTTATACTATTTAATTTAGGCACAGGTATGTTGTTTCGTAGCCTACTTTATAGGGTAGCGCTGGATATGAAAAAGTTCCTCTATTGGGTATTTTATTTATTTATATTCTTTTTCTTAGTTATTATGCAGAAATTGTATTGGCTATTGATCCCAATCAATTTACTCCTTTCCATCATCTTATTTTATAAGAATTATTATAAACAAAGCACCTACATTAAATCTTAAACAAAGGAAATTTTGGGCAACAACTTCGCTTAGTAATGATGCAATGTTTAGGATTTTAAGGCAGTTATTTAGTGAACAGGCAAGGCATTGAAATCGCAGTTTATCAGTGCTACATAAGATTTTAATAACGAAGGTTTTGTGCTAAAGAACATCTTAAAAAGTAAAGCGGTCACGCAGAAAGTAATAATATTTTGTCTGAAAAAATAAGCTTGGTTTACTTGCCGCATAAATTATCTTCAAAAAAAATTACTTGAACTGTAAGTTTTTCACCCCTCCCTCAACTTATGGTAAAATTTGAAAGCATAGTGGTTGAATCTGTGTTGAGCGCAAGTTGAAATAACCTTAGACTAAAATGAGATAAATATGAATTTTCATCACCTCAAATTCACACAGAAAGATGATTAGAATTTATGTGCGTTCCTGAATGTATTCCAATTTTTTGAACATTCAGAAACTAAAAAAATTTAAACGGATGAAAAAAATCTTGAAAACTTTTCGAACTATTTGGATACTCACTGGAATTGCCTTCTTTATCTATATGTATTCAGCTTTTAACGCCAAAGGTTTTGATAAGTCGATTTTAAAAAGCAACCCTAAAATAGAAGTCAATATTTCAGATAAACAGATTTCCTTTGTGCCAAAATCGGTATCAAAAAGTACAGTATTTTTCTATCCAGGGGCGTTGGTTGACCCTTTTGCTTACGCACCTTTATGTCGCAAATTATCGGACAAAGGATATAAGACGATTATTATTTGCATGCCTTGGAGAATGGCTACTAAAGGGTATAATTTAATTAAAGAACTGAAATTACTGACCGATAATAAAAATTACACCTTAATAGGACACTCCTTAGGTGGAAAAATGGCAGGACAGTTCGTTTACGAAAACCCAAAAGCTATTGATAATCTTATCTTACTTGGGACAACACATCCCAGAGATATTGACCTTTCTAAATTGAAGATTAATGTGCTAAAAATTTATGGATCGAATGATGGCGTAGCTAGTTCTGAAAAAATTGAAAAGAACAAACCAAACTTACCATTGAATACCGAATATTATAAAATAAGGGGTGGAAATCATTCACAGTTTGGTTACTATGGACACCAGATAGGCGATAATACAGCCAGTATTAAGAGGGAGGAACAAATTGATTCCATAGTGAATAAAATTTCTGACTTTTTAAAATCAAAACAAAGGAAATAAAGCCGGTTGCCAGTAACGTAAATAAAAATACCTTCTATGCATAGGTCAGAAAAGCTTGTGCGTCAAACTTTTGAGATAGCTTGAAGCTATCAATAAGCTACTCTTCATATACAAACATGATAATTGATCATTTATAAAAACCTATTGTATGGAAGAAAAATTCTTGGAAGAACTGTATCAAAATCAAGCTCTTATTCACAAAGTATGCAATATGTATCGCGATACTGTTGAAGATCGTGAAGATCTTTTCCAAGAAATAGTTTATCAGCTTTGGAAAGCTTATCCAAAGTTTCAAGGCAGGTCAAAAATATCTTCATGGATTTATAGAATCGGCCTGAATACCGCTATGGCAACTTTCAGAAAACCAAAAATCAAGCTATCGAAAAATAATAAAAATCTGGAAAATGTAGAATTACCCCAAACTTTTATGCAAGAAAGCAATAACGAGCAGCTCTTGGCAGCAATTAAAAAATTAAATGAAGCTGATAAAGCTCTTGTTATGCTCTACTTGGAAGAGATGAGCTATACCGAAATAGCAGAGATTATAGGTATTAGTGAAAATTATGTTGGAGTACGACTTAATAGAATTAAGGGAAAAATTAAAAAAAGCTTAAATGTATAAAAAATGGATTTAGAAGATTTAAAATCAGAGAATCTGAATGACGGCAATACCACTTTTAGCAAAGAAAATTTGCAAAGGATGAAGCATGTAAATGGGCATCCTGTTTTAAAAGGTATTAAAACAAAACTAATTTTAGAAAGCGTATTTTGGATAAGCTTTTTAGTTGTCTATTATGATTTTTTCGATGGTCACCTCAAACCGCTTCTTTGGAATGTGCTTTTAATAGTATCAGTAGGGCCATTGTTAGCTCATAATGTGTTATTATTTTACATTACAAAAAATCCTATAAATGGAGAGAATATTTGTACATCTTTTAAGCATTATCTTAAAAGACTTCGTAAGAATTCAATTATATCAATTGGTACTAGGGTTTTGGCTATTCTTATAATTTTTGGCTATTTCCTTTCTTCAATTAGTGTTTTTGAAAGTAGGCACTATGTAAGTCTCTTCTTTTTACTACTGATTATAGTTATTCAAGTCTATGTACTTCACAAAATCTGGGTAAAAAGAATTAGCAAGGTTGCAAGTGTGTATGAACAATTTTCTTGACATGTGTTGAAGTGCATCACTAGCTAAAAATTAGTTCTTTAAGTTATAATTTAGAATGACCGAAGGATTTTAGGGAGTGGTAATTACTACTTTGTTTTTCTTCTTAAAAAAACAAAGCCAAAGCAGATACTATCGTTATGACAATCACAAAAGTACGATAGATTTTTTCAGGAATTTTCTTAACTACATATAAGCCAAACAAAGCCCCTATAAATACCGCAGGCAACAGTAAGAGGTCTAGTAGAAAAGTCTCAAGTGTAATAGTTTCCCAGAAAACCACATGTAAGGGAATTTTAAATATATTGATGATTAAGAAGAACCAAGCACCTGTTCCTATAAACTCATTTTTGGGCATACGCATAGCCAACAAGTAAATCGCCATGAGTGGACCGGCAGCATTGCCTACCATAGTGGCAAAACCTCCAGCTAAACCTGTGATACCTGCTAACCACCAGTAATCAGGTATTACTAAAGATTTACCTTTGCGATTTTGCCAGAGCATCAGCAAAATGCTTAGTATTATAATAACAGATAATACCTTTTTGAACTGTACATCAGAAATCTGGTCACCGACATAAAGTCCTAAAAAAACACCGGCTATTGTCCAAGGTAATAAACGCCACAAATGTTTCCACTCAGCATGGCGGTTATAGTACCTCACTGCAATTATATCAGCAAATACCAAGATAGGTAATAGTATCCCAGTAGAAAGCTTTCCGCCAAATATGTGGGCAAGTGTTGGAATTACAACCATCCCCATCCCGGCAATGCCCATTTTTGAAGTGCCAACCAGCACACCACAAATAAAAAATAAAATCCAGTTTAAAGTATTTAAATCGAAAGCACTAAAAATCTGATCCATTCTGCAAGCAAAAAACACAAACATTTTGTTAGGGCAATATGATGAAAATATCAGAAAAACATCGTACACTACTTATAAAATTAACTTTAGCGATAGCCGGTAGCTATAATTCGGTTTGGGCTAGCTTACTATTTTTTTATCCGCAATTTTTTCAAAAGTATTTTCTTTGGGATGTGGCTTCTCAGCAAGTCCTATTAAAAATATTAGCTGTTATAGTAGCTGTTTTCGGTCTCTTCTTTTTTCTCACAGTATGGAAACCTAAAAAATACTGGTTAACTGTCCCAATGAGTTTTATGGCGAAGATTTTAGGTGCCATTTTCGCTATCGTACTTATTTTTAATGGTATAATAGAAGAAACTTTCTATTGGCAAATATTTTTTAATGATCTTATATGGTTGTTACCATTTGCTAGTATTACTTACTACTATTTTAAAGCATGGCAAAATACAGAAGTGAAAGACGCAAATGTTCACTTTCCTCAAGTACTAGCAAATTTTAATACGCAAAATGGTATTAGTTTGGCAACGCTTCAAAATAATACCCCCCTTTTACTTGTCTTTCTTCGGCATTTTGGCTGCACTTTTTGTAAAGAGGCATTAGGGGATTTAGCAAAAGAAAAAGATTGTTTAGAGCAACAGTATAAGGTGAAAATAGCTTTTGTGCACATGGCTGATGAACAGTATGCTGCTAGCTATTTTAAGCAGTATGGGTTAGAAAATGCCTATCGTATTAGCGATCCAACTTGTTCTCTTTATAAATCATTTGAACTAGGCAGAGCTAATTTTGCTCAAGTTTTCGGATGGGAAAATTGGAAAAGAGGTGCTGCTGCATTTTTTAAAAAAGGACATGGAGTAGGAAAGCTTGTTGGCGATGGTTTTAGAATGCCAGGAGTATTTCTATTACATCGGAGTAAAATACTCCAAAGTTACAAACACAAGACTGCTGCTGATCTGCCACCTTATGAAAGCTTAGCTAGTTGTCCAATTTGAAAAATATATGCTTCGTTTCTAGCCTGATAAAAAGGAAACTAAGTAAAAACCTGATTGGGAAAGTGTAAGTTGGTAAAATCTATTTTGTAAAAGTCATGAGAGAAAGGAAGTGCACCAAACCCTTCTTTCCATTCTATAAGCCCACTATTTACTTGGTTATTTTTTCTCAAACTACTTACACCTAAACTAAAATAGGGAAACTGGTTAAAGTTGTTTATCAGATAGTAAAAAAGAAAATCTAGTGCGCCCAGATTTCTTCCCTTTTCAGTAGCAGCAATGTATTGGCAGTGTATCACTTGTTGGTTAATGAAAAGTACGGTTCCTGCAATTATTTCTCCAGCTTTCATTACAACAAACAAGCGAATATTTTTTGGGAATACATTTGCAAGTTTCTGTATTTCTGTGATACTATGTACTGGGCTTACTGCATGCCTTTGCCTGAGGTTATAAGTAAGTATTTGCCAAAAAGCTTCCCAACTGTACGATTCTAGAACCTTTAGTTGAGCGTTTTCAGATTTTTTAAGAGACCGGTATTTTCTCGCTTGCAGTTTTGGCTGATTTTGCAAGGGAATTACTAAATTCATTTCTCTACTTTCAAGCGAAGCATTGCTTTTAAAAAGAAAAAAATCATCGTGTTGCGCTAATTTTTTAGTATAAAACAAGGGCATTTTCTTATAAAAGCAATAAGAGAACCCTGCCTGCTTGTAATAAAAAAGAAGGTTTTTGTAAAGGTTGAAAATGCTAGCATTACCTAAAGCAGCATCAGGTAAAAAACCACCGAAACTTAACCCATTATGCGAATATATACTGTCTTTGTATTGATGCGCAGGAAAGATAACTGCAAGCTTTTCTTTTATAAACAATAAAAGAGAATGATCTTCAAATTTATCACCATGGTATTCTATAAAATCGCGATAAAACAGAAATGGAAATTCATGCTTGGTAACAAAGTTATTCCATAGCTTTTTATGAGCAGCATTGTATCGGATAATTTTTATCTCCATGTGTTTTTTTGAGCAAAGATTGAAGCCTCCATTTACGATGTTTATACTTGCAAGAAAATAGTTTATAACCAGATGAAACGAAGATGAATTTTGATCATTTCAAATGAATACAGGAAAATGATTGAAATTTATGTGAGTTCCTGAATGCATTCAAATTTTTTGAATATTTAAAACAGATGAAAATATATTTAACTGTCATATTTATCTTTATTATTTCCTTTTCCGGTGTGTGCCAGTATCAAATTAGAGGAAGCGTATTTGATCTAGCCAATAACCAACCAATTATTGGTGCAGCAATCAATTATAGTAAAGATAAAGGTGTTATTACTGATTATAAAGGAGGCTTTGAAATTAATACGTCGCAGCCAGTTGATAGCATTTTTGTAAGCTCACTTGGTTATACCGCTAAAGCCATTTCTCTGGCTACTCAAACTAATTTTTTACAAATTGGGTTGGCAAGTAAAACCACTGAAATTTCAGAAGTAGTTGTAAGTGCATTTAGAGGAAAGAGAAGATTGATGAATATTCCTGCTGCGATTAGCTTAGTTGGCCCAGCTGAATTACGTAGAGATGATGACACCAATATTGCTCCCATACTTAATCGCGTTCCTGGTGTTTATATGCATAGTGGCGCGTACAATACCAATAGAATTACCATTCGTGGAATAGGCTCACGCTCCTTATTTACTACTGCTAAGATAAGAGCTTATTTAAATGATATCCCACTTACCAATGGTATAGGCGAAACCACACTCGAAGATATTGACTTACGTTTGCTAGATAGACTTGAAATAATAAAAGGACCGGCAGCTAGCGAATATGGAGTAGGTCTTGGTGGAACTATCTTAATGCAAACAGCAAAATCTCCTTACCGAGAGACCAGTTTGGATGCCCAGCTAACCGTTGGTGCTTACGGACTTATAAGGAATACAAATTCGTTTAAAACAGGAAATGATAAAGCCAACATTAGCATTGTACATAATTTAATGCAAAGTGATGGTTATAGAGAAAATAACGAATACGATCGCCAGTCAATAACAGCACTCACAGAGTTTTATGCTGGGGAAAATACAACTGTAAGTATTCTAGCTAGTATAATTGATTTAAAAGCTTTTATACCAAGTTCAATTGATAGCGCCACATTTGCCACCAACCCAAGAGCAGCAGCAGCTAACTGGCAAGCCTCACAAGGTTTCGAAGATGCACAAAAAGGAATTTTTGGGTTTTCTATCCAACAAAATATTTCAAAAAGATTTAGCAATAGTTCAAGTGTTTTTTCAGGTTTTAGAAATGCCTTTGAATTGCGGCCTTTTAATATTTTAAGAGAAGGTAATACCAACTACGGAGGCAGAACCAGTTTCAGTTATGTAAATGAAGCACTACCTTTTTTACCCGAAGTTACTGTTGGAGCAGAATTTTTTAACGAATGGTACTCTTGGCAGACTTATGAGAATAATGAAAGAGAAACTGGAGCGATTTTGAGTGATAATGAAGAACGCAGAAAATACTACAACTTATTTGTTAAGACCTCTTTTAAGCTGAATGAAAAGGTCTATGCTACTGCGGCTTTAAATTTTAATGAAAGCACTTATAATTATAACGATTTCTTTGCTGATGATACTGACCTTTCAGGTACTTACCGTTTTGAAAGTATCCTTTCACCGAGGTTAGCATTGAATTACCAACTGAATGAGAGCTTTTCCTTTTATGCCGCAGCTTCACATGGCTTTTCTCCTCCTACATTAGAAGAAACCCTTACACCTGAAGGGCAAATTAACCCGAACATACAACCTGAACGTGGGATGAATTATGAGGCAGGTAGTCGAGCACAATTACTTAATGGGAGATTGTTTTATGACCTTACCCTTTACAGCATGCGTATTAGAGATTTATTAGTGGCGCGACGCACTGCTGAGGATGCTTTTGTCGGAGTGAATGCCGGAAGAACTACACATAATGGAATAGAGCTTTCTACGCAATATCAATTAGTAGATTCAAAAAATACGCTTTTTAAACAAGCTATGATTTTTGGATCATTTACATGGAATAACTATTCGTTCGACGAATTTATAGATGGTACAGACGATTTCTCAGGAAATGAATTAACAGGTGTTCCTGAAACAGTATTAAATCTTGGTATTGATGCCACACTACACACCGGATTTTATGCCAATGTTAATTTGTTGGCTGTTAGTAGTATTCCTATAAGAGATGATAATTCAGTGTATGCTACTCCCTACGAAGTAACGAATGCTAAGATTGGTTTTAGGAAGCGCCTAGTTTCTTCGTTTGAGTTTGACTTGTTTGCAGGGGTGAACAATATTTTTGATGAAAAATATGCTTCTATGCTAGGAGTGAATGCCGGAAGTTTTGGCAATAATACTCCCAGATATTTTTATCCGGGGCTACCTAGAAATTACTATGGAAGCATTAGGGTGAAATATTTTTTTAACTAGAGATATAATGAATAGAGTATATCTGAAAATAATATCCTTAGTGCTGTTACTGTAAAAATGAATACAAGCGGATATACAAAGTAATTAAACTTGAATTTTTGGAAAAGTGTATAACCTATGAAAGAAGCAGTGAAAGCACCTCCTAATAGAGGCAAAGCATAAGGCCAATAAATATATCCTGTAAAGTCGTTACCTAAAATATCGCCCTTATTAGGAATTACTGCAAATAAAATTACAATGGTTAATAAGATGAAGAAAAGAGAAGAATTGTAGATATTTACTGCTTTTCTGATATCAATATCGCAATACTTGTTAAGTACAGGTACGATAAATATACCACTATCGGCACCAGTAATAGAAGTAAATGTACCCGATAAAATGCCTGCAAATAAATTTCTTAAGTTGCCTTTCACTCCACCTCTATTGCACACTTCAAACATGCCTCTTTCTCGGTTACTTATTAATATAAAACTGGTGTAAATGATAAAAACCACAAATATTATTTTGTAGGTAAAGAGGTCTATTATATCGAATTGTAGAATGATAAAACCTAAAAGTGTAGTAATCAAAATAGCAGGGATAGCTACAATGGTAGTTGCTTTTAAATAAACTTCCTTCCTAAAAACCTTTCTAATAAAAAGAGAGAGTTGCATTGCATAAAGAATAAATGCACTGTTAACAATAACAATTCTCACACTTTCGAAACCATCAAAAGGGAGAGGTTCTACCATGAAAAGTAATACCATGATAAGCAGAATGCCACCTCCAACACCAATGAACGTACCGATAAGACCAATAAAAAAGCCTAAAAAAAGTAGTATAAAAGTGTAAAAAATTTCCATTTAATATTGCAGTGAAGCAGGTACAATTTTAAATATAATTTTTTTTGCGTTATTACAAAAGTATATCTCTTATCGCACTGTTTTTTGCCTTATTGCTTCATAAATAATAACAGAAGTGGCCACAGAAACATTAAGCGAACCTACTTTACCAAACATAGGGATAGCGGCGAGGTCATCGGCAATTTTTAGTATATCATTTGAAATGCCATCTTCCTCTGAACCCATTACTATAGCTACCGGTTTGCTAAATTCTACATCATAAATAGTTGAAGAAGCTTTTTCAGTACAAGCGATAACATGTAAGCCACTGTCTTGTAAAAACTTTATTGTTTCTTTTAAACTTTTTACCCGACAAACAGGAATATGGTTGAGTGCTCCTGCAGAAGTTTTTACTGCATCAGGCCCAATCTGGGCAGCCCCTTTGGTAGGAATTACTATGGCATGAACGCCTGAACATTCAGCTGTTCTGGCAATTGCTCCAAAATTTCTAACATCAGTTATCCGATCTAACAATAAGATAAAGGGTTCTTTACCTGCATTATACAGTTCCGACACAATATGATCTAAGTTGGCATAGCTAATGGCTGATAAAGAAGCAATAATACCTTGGTGGTTCTTTCGAGTAAGCTTATTGAGTTTCTCTAAAGGCACCTGAGTAACCGGTATGCCTAATCGATTTGCATCAAGACTAATTATTTTAAAAGTCTCATTTTTTAACCCTCGTTGAATGAATATTTTATCTATTTCTTTCCCTGCTTCTATCGCCTCAGAGATAGAATGAATACCATATATAAGTGAAGGGTTATTCACAACCCTACTTTTGAAATTTTTCATGTACAATATTACAAAAAAGCCCGGAGGATGTTTCCGGGCTTTCAGTAAGTTAGGGTGTATAAATAACCTTATAAACCTAAGTGATTTTTTGTGTTTAGCTACTAATTCTTAGGAAGCACCAGCCCGGAAAGAATTATATTCACTTTATTGTTTTTCTTTTCTTCTAGCACCCCAGTTTGATTAGCTGTACTTTCGTTATCCATATCGCCTTTTTCGGCTCTTATGAAATAAGACTTTGTAGTTAGTTTTTTGAACTTTATTTCTCCTTTAGCATTTGTTTTTCCTGAAGCTACAACATTTTCGTTGGCATCGTAATCATCTTCTGATGCATACAATTTTACAGAAGCACCTGCTTGGATATTTCCTTTATCGTTAAGAACTGTAATCTCTAGGTTAGTTGGAAATAACTGGGCATGGACTTGTTGTTGGAATAAAGTAAACAAAGGAATTGTAACAAATAAGATTAACGATTTCATAATTGGATTAATT
>JBCDJE010000082.1:0-10783 GCA_038748185.1 Bacteroidota bacterium | reverse complement strand
TGATTTTGACAGAAACGGAACAATAGAACAAATTATCTCAGTACCTAATACAAGAGGGACTTATCCACTGGTTTTACGACATGATTTGGTAAAGCAAATTCCTTCTCTCAAGAAGAAATACTTAAAATACGAAAGTTACAAAGAACAATCAGTCACCGATATTTTTGACGAAGCACAATTGGAGAACGCAGTTATTTGGCAGGCTGAGGAATTAAGAAGTACTATTTTTATTAATGAAGGAAATATGCGCTTTACAATGAAGGCTTTACCTAAAGAGGTTCAATTCGCTCCTGTAAAAAGTATATTGATTGAAGACATAGATAATGATGGGAACAAAGATTTAGTTATTGGTGGGAATTTTTCTAAAGCCAAACCTGAAACAGGCATTTATGCAGCAAGTTATGGGAATTTTTTAAAGGGGGATGGGAAAGGGAATTTCGATGTTGTTCCTGCTAGAGAATCAGGGCTTATCTGTAAAGGAGAAGTGAGAGACTTTGTTTTATTGGAGATAAATGGAAAAAAAAGACTCTATGTTTTAAAAAACAATGAGGCTTTACAGGTATATGATATTAACAACCAAAATCTATAGTAATCATTAAAATTTGAAAACAGTATTTCAATTTACAAAATGAAATTTTTTTTACAATTCATAATACTTTCAGGAATATTCGCTGCATGCCAAAGTCACGAATATTATGATACCGTGGAAAAAGAACTGGCTAGCGGCGTTCGATATGATAGCCTTTTTTTAGATATAAAATTTGGGATGCGACAAAAAGAATTTTTTACGCATTGTTGGGAATTGAACAAAAAAGGTGTGATTACAAACGGCAGCAAAAATATGTCAGTGCTTTATAGGCTAGATGAAGAATTAAAAGATGCCGGGAAAATGAATTTCTATCCGGAATTTTATGATAATAAAATATATAAGATGCCAGTCATTTTTTCTTATGAGGGCTGGGCACCGTGGAATGAACATCTAAGTGCAGATACACTCTTAGTTGATGTAGTGGCACTTTTAAAAAAATGGTATGGAGATGATTTTATAACTGTAAGCCACGAAAAGAAGGGAACAGCCTACATTAAGGTTGACGGGAACAGGCGTATTGCCATTTATAAAAAAAGTGAGTCAGAGGTAGAAGCTATGTTTACAGATTTGTTGATAGAAAAGACCTTAAAAGAGAAAAAGCTATAAGCATTAATTGAATTTTTTCTTAAAGAAATGTATACGTCATATAAAAAAAACATACATAAATTATTGGTTGTATTATGTTCCATCATTTTTTTATCCACATGTGCTAGGGTCAATGAACAAGAATTAGTAGCATCAGAACCTTTATTTTCTTTATTACCTGCCAAAGAAACTGGGATAGCCTTCAAAAATCAACTAGCATTCAATAAAGATTTTAATATTTATACCTACCGCAATTTCTATAATGGAGGTGGTGTAGGTTTGGGAGATATTAATAATGATGGACTCATAGATATCTACTTTACTGCCAATATGCAAAGCAATAAGCTGTATCTGAACAAGGGCGATTTCAAATTTGAAGATATTACAAAAGCAGCCGGAGTTGCAGGGACAAAAGCTTGGTCAACCGGGGTAAGCATTGCTGATGTAAATGGAGACGGTTTACTCGATATTTATGTATGTAATTCAGGTGATATAGAAGGAGATAATAAACAAAATGAATTATTTATTAATAATGGCAATTTAACTTTTTCCGAAAGTGCCGAAACTTATGGGTTAGCAGATAAGGGATTTTCTACACACGGTGCTTTTTTCGATTATGATAAAGATGGAGACTTAGATTTATACCTACTCAATAATTCTTATCAGGCAATCGGGAGTTTTAACCTTCAAAAAAATGAAAGGCCAAAGCGCGACCCTGTGGGAGGGGATAAACTTTTTAGAAATGAAGGGGATACTTTCATTGATGTAAGTGAAGAAGCAGGTATATATGGGAGTATTATCGGTTTTGGCTTAGGTGTAACGGTGGGTGATATCGACAAAGATGGTTGGCAGGATATTTACGTTTCGAACGATTTTTTTGAACGGGACTACATTTACATGAATAATAAGGATGGCACTTTCAACGAAGTGTTGGAAGAAAAAATGAGAAGTATTAGTGCTACCTCTATGGGTGCAGATATGGCAGATTTTAATAACGATGCTCATGCCGATATCTTTGTAACTGAAATGCTTCCCGACACACATGAAAGATTAAAAACAGTAACCACTTTTGAAAGCTGGGATCGCTATCAGCTCAATATCAAAAACGATTATTATCATCAGTTCACTCGAAATACATTCCATTTAAATAATACAGATGGTACCTACAGTGAAATAGGTAGACTTGCAGGAGTGGAAGCAACTGATTGGAGCTGGGGGGCGCTTATAGTCGATCTCGATAATGATGGATGGAAAGACCTCTTTGTAGCAAATGGTATTTTAGGAGACCTTACCAACCAAGATTATATTCAGTTTTTTAGTGATGAAAACATAGTAAAAGAAATTATCACAGGCGATAAGGTAGATTATCAGAAGCTGATCGATGCCATTCCTTCTAATAAGCTGCCTAATTATGCTTTTCGTAATAATCGAGATTATACTTTTACTGATAAAGCTGCTGAGTGGGGTTTGGCTACTCCCAGTTTTTCCAATGGTTCTGCCTATGGTGATTTAGATAACGATGGTGATCCTGATCTGGTGGTTAACAATGTAAACATGGAAGCTTTCATCTACCGAAATGAAACAGATAAAGTCCATCCTGAAAATCACTACCTAAAACTAGAACTTGTTGGAGAAGGGAAAAACCCTTTTGCTTTAGGTACAAAGATTACCGTGAAGTATGCTAATGAAATTGTTTATCTAGAACAAATGCCTGTTCGAGGTTTTGAGTCAACAATTGACCATCGTCCTCACATTGGTGTAGGCACTGCTGAAAAAATTGATAGCCTGCTTGTAACTTGGCCCGATGGAAAGCTAACTGTAATGACGGATGTAGCTATCAATCAATCACTAAAATTAAAACAAAGCGATGCTTTAAAAACAGAGCAGAAACCAACTTTACCAGCAAAGTCTTTATTTACAAATGTAGGGGCTGATTATGGTATTGATTTCATCCATCAGGAAAATGCTTTTGTAGATTTCGATCGCGATAGACTCATCTTCCATATGTTATCTACAGAAGGTCCTAAAATGGCAAAGGCTGATGTAAACGCAGATGGTTTACAAGATTTCTACATTGGGGGGGCAAAAGGCTTCTCTGGTGCATTATATATTCAAACCTCAGGAGGTCAGTTTAAAAAAAGTAGTACTACAGTTTTTGAAAACGATAAAGGTGCTGAGGATGTAGATGTCCTTTTTTTCGATGCAGATAATGATGGGGATGCTGATTTATATGTAGCAAGTGGTGGAAATGAATTTTCCTCTGTTTCATCTTTTTTACTTGATAGGCTTTATTTGAACGACGGACAAGGAAATTTCATAAAAAATAAAGAAGCTTTGCCTTTTACTAAATATGAAAGTACAGGTTGTGTGGCTGCTTCAGATTATGAGGGTGATGGAGATCTAGACCTATTTGTGGGCAACAGACTTATTCCTTTTTTATATGGGAAATCAGGAAATGGCTATTTATTGCAAAATGATGGGCAAGGTCACTTTGAAGATATAAGCCAAGAAACGGCTCCGGCTTTTAAAGAACTAGGAATGATTACTGATGCCATTTGGGAAGATATTGATAACGACAGTGATGATGACCTGATAGTAGTAGGAGATTGGATGCCTGTAAAAGTTTTTATGAATGAGCAGGGTGTATTAAAAGAAGTTGAAGCATTAGAAAAATCTCATGGATGGTGGAATACCATAGAACAAGGCGATTTTAACAATGATGGTCTGATCGATTTTGTAGTTGGGAATCATGGTCTAAATTCCAGGTTTGAAGCTTCTAAAGAAAAACCCATGAGTTTGTATGTGAACGACTTTGATAAAAACGGTAGCGTTGAGCAAGTTATCAACATGCATTTTGGTGATACTGCTTACCCCATGGTTTTAAGACACGATTTGGTGATGCAGCTTCCTCATCTCAAAAAGAAATACCTTAAATACGAAAATTATAAAACCCAAACAATAACAGATATTTTTACAGCTGAAGAATTGCAGAAAGCTATTGTAAAAGAAGCTTACATGCGTGAAAGTGCTTTATTGCTGAATAAGGGTGATGGTAATTTCGAAGTAAAAGCTTTACCAACTGAAGCGCAATTTTCTCCTACTTATGCATTTTTAACAGGTGATTTTAATGGTGATGGATTACTCGATATAATTTCAGGTGGAAACCTTTTTAATGTGAAACCCGAAGTAGGCAGATATGACGCAAGTTATGGGCTGTTTCTCGCCGGAAATGGTGATGGTACTTTTCAAACTATCAATACAAGCCAAAGTGGAATCAGTTTTTCTGGAGAAGTAAGGGATATAGAAGTATTAAATATAAATGGAGAAGAGATAATTACTATAGTAAAAAATAATGCACCTATTCAATTTTTAAAGTTAGAAAAGTCCATGGTACAAATTCCCACACAATGAATTAAGGTTTTTGCTACCTAACATTTTTCTTATTTTAATCTAAATTTCACTACATATTTAAAATGACAAATCAGCTAAATCAGAAATGGTGGAAAGAAAGCGTCATCTACCAAATATATCCAAGAAGTTTTAAAGACAGTAACGGAGATGGTATTGGAGATTTACCCGGTGTTATTGAAAAATTAGATTATTTGAAATACTTGGGAATTAATGTGATTTGGTTAAGCCCGTTTTATCCATCTCCCAATGATGATAATGGCTATGATATCAGCGATTATTATGGTGTAATGGAAGAGTTTGGAACCTTAGCTGATTTTGATAAATTGCTTGAAGCGGCTAAGAAAAGAGATATCCATATCATTATCGATTTAGTAGTAAACCATAGTTCTGATGAACACAATTGGTTTATAGAATCGAGAAAATCTAAAGATAATCCTTATCGTAATTACTATATCTGGCATCCTCCGGTAAACAGTCAACCACCTAACGATTGGGTGTCTTTCTTTAATGGAAGTGCCTGGGAATTAGACGAAGCAACAGGAGAGTATTACCTTCATCTATTTACTAAAAAACAGCCCGATCTCAATTGGGAGAATGACAAACTACGGCAAGAAATCTATGATATGATGGGTTTTTGGCTTAAAAAAGGCGTATCAGGTTTTAGAATGGATGTGATACCACTTATTTCCAAAAAATCAGATTTTCCTGCTTTCCCTAAAGATTTTGATGGAAACTTTCCTGAATTTTATGCCAGTGGACCGAGGGTACATGAGTTTCTAAAAGAGATGAATGAAAAAGTGCTCTCCAAGCATGATATTATGACAGTAGGAGAGGGAATAGGTGTTACACCTTGCCAGGTGAATGATTATGTAGGAGAAAGTAGCAAGGAGTTAAATATGATTTTTCATTTTGGGCATATGTTTATCGATAGGCAAAAGGATGATATGCTCGCTTGGCGAAATTGGTCATTGGAAGAATTTAAAGAGGTGTTTGAAAAATGGGAGAAGGCTTTAGGAAATGAAGGCTGGGGAAGTATTTTTCTAGGCAATCATGATTTTCCTCGTATCGTTTCCCGATTTGGCAATGATGCAGAATACAGGGAAGAATCAGCTAAAATGCTGGCTACCTTGCTATTTACATTAAAAGGAACACCTTATATTTATCAAGGCGATGAAATTGGGATGACCAATGTGGCCTATGAAAGCATGGAAGATTACAACGATGTGCAAACCATCAATGCTTACAAGGCACATTTAGCCAAAGGTGGTAAAGCTGAAGAATTTCTAAAAAAAACGCATCAGTTTAGCCGAGATAATGCTCGTACTCCTGTTCAATGGGATGCTACAATGCAGGCAGGTTTCACCTCCGGAACTCCCTGGCTCAAAGTAAATCCCAATTATAAGACCATCAATGTTAGCGAGGCAGTAGAAGATAAGCGTTCTATATTTCATTATTATCGAAAGCTAATAGAATTAAGGAAAAGATATAAACTATTAGTGTATGGAGAAACAGCAATTATTGATAAAGCCAATCCTAATGTATATGCTTACACAAGAACTTTGGAAGATAAAGAAGCGCTCGTAGTCTTAAATTTTTCCACTGAAAAAATCGACTTTCAGTTACCTGAAGATCAAACTGAAAAAATAACTGCTAGAAAAGTCATAATTAGCAATTATCCAATTATGCCACATGTTGGAAGAGAAGGGCTACAACTTAGGCCTTATGAAGCCAGGGTATACTTGCTATAACAATGAGTAGTTAGTAGTATTTAGTTTATAGCTTTTAGTGAAAAATATATTGATAATCAATAGCTTATGAAATTTTGACAGTGTGGTTATTTCTTCCAGTTACTTATATGTAATTTTTTTATTTACTTTTTTGCTTATTGTACCACTGTAAAGCTTTTACCCTGCTTCCACAAGTTGTCATACTACACCAACGACGCTTTCTATTTTTAGAACCATCGTAAAAAAGCCATCCACAATTGGGGCAGCTTTTAATCCTTTCAAGATCATCTTGAAGCATAAGAGAATAAGCATCTTTTATTATTGGAGCCGTAATCTGATGTAAATTGCTAGCTTCCATTTGCCAATTCTCTATAAATCCTGTTTTGTTTGGAATAAGCTGTAGTTTCGAAAAATAGGCAGAGACATATTTATTGAAAGTGCTTAAAAGTGGTTTTGGAATAGCTTTCTTTTGAATAATTAGAGGAAATAAGTTCCACAATAACGCTCTGAGTTGAAGGGCTTCTTTAAAGAAAGATGATGCCTTAGCAGGGGCTTCACCAATAATCTTTTCTAAAGTAACTTTTTGTTCTGATTGGATAATGTTTGTCAATAATGCCCATTCAACCAATGCATGTACATCCGTTAAATAATCGTAAAAAGGTTCATGAATTCGGTCATGTATAGTATTTACAAAGTCTAGACATACTTTCCCTCCAAGCAGCTTAATTTCATTAATTTTAACTTTTTTTACCATTGAATTAATTTTTGATGGTAAAATTCATATTTTTACTATCTAAATGATTTTAAATAGTAAAAATACATAATAAGAATATAATTCTAAAATTGATGATGAATGGGAAATTACTCCTTGCATTTACAGCAGTATATTTTGGTTGGGGTTCTACGTATTTAGCTATCATGTTTGCTTTAGAAAGTTTTCCACCTTTCTTGTTAGCAGGAATACGATTCTTTATTGCCGGCTGTTTACTCTTTGGTTGGTGTAGACTCAAAAAAGAATCGCTTCCTTCATTTAAGGATTTGGTGAAAATAGCTTTTACAGGTATATGTTTACTTTTCTTTGGTTCAGGCTCAGTAATTTGGGTGGAACAATACCTGTCTAGTAGCCTTACTTCTATCATTTGGGCGACTTTGCCAATGTGGTTAATTCTGTTGGATAAAGAAAGATGGAGAATACATTTATCAAATTACAAAATTATTTTTGGCCTAGCCCTTGGCTTTATTGGAGTGATGGTATTATTTGGTGACAAGAAATTACTGATTTTTTCAGATGATCCCATGCAATTAGTAAGTGTATGGATTGCCCTTTTGGGTACCATTATTTTCGCAGTAGGCTCATTGTATGCAAAATCCCAAGCGCTATCTGCTTCCCCGACATTAAGAGCTGCTATTCAAATGATGATAGCAGGAATACTATCTATATTAATTGGCTTTTTAGTGAACGAGCAACAAGAGATAATTTTAATGGATGTCTCTACAAGTGGCTTTATTTCTTTATTGTATTTGATTGTTGTAGGTTCTTTGATGGCATACCTAGCCTACGTCTGGCTAATTAATAAAATTTCTCCGGCGATTGTAGGGACTTATACCTATGTGAATCCTTTGGTGGCTACATTCTTAGGGTGGGCAGTATTACAAGAAGTCATTTCATTACAACAAATTACAGCACTTATTATCATCCTTATTGGTGTAATGACTGTCAATTTCTCCAAGTTAAAAATTTCGTAATGCTTATTTACTTATGCCTAAAACAATGTTAAAAGTTAGCTTTTTAGAAAATAAAGAATTGGCTATTGAGCCCATATTAGATTTATATGCAGCGAATAAATGGAGTGCTGCCAATAAACCAGATAAATTGTATCAGGCTCTTTTACATTCTCATACGTTGGTTACTGCTTGGGAGAATAACAGATTAATTGGTCTTGGAAATGCTATATCTGATGGATATTTAGTAGTATACTACCCACATCTTTTAGTACATCCTGACTATCAAGGGAAAGGTATTGGTAAAATGATAGTGAGGAAAATGCTAGAAAAATATAAAGGCTTTCATATGCAAATGCTTACTGCTGATGAAAAAGCGATAGATTTCTATAAAAAGTTAGGGTTTGTGAAGGCAGGAAAAACAGTGCCCATGTGGATTTACCAAGGAGAAGAACACTAACACATCATATAAGGGGTACTCACAGTCCACTATTTATGAATTAAAAATACATTTAAATGATTGCAAGAATTTGGCATGGTAAAACCAGTATAGAAAACTATGAAGCCTATTCAATATTTCTAAAAGAAGTTGCAATTCCCGACTACCAAAAAACAGTAGGTTTTAAAAACTTGGTTTTCCTGAGAAATATCCAAAATGGAGAAGGACATTTTACTTTAATCACTTATTGGAAAAACGTGGAAGTAATTAAAAGCTTTGCAGGAAAAAATTTTGAAAAAGCTAAGTATTATCCAGAAGACAAAGATTTTTTATTGGAGTTTGAAGAGCAAGTACAGCATTATGAGGTCTTTGCGAAAGCTTGAGTATCATCACTTAGAAAATCGAAAGGTCACAGAATTAGTTAGATGATATGATTAAGATGAATTTTCATGCAAATCAGGTCATTCAGACCACATCATGCTGAGTATTGTGTGAGCTTTACGGAAAGCATCTGCCAGCTACTATAAAGCTGTTACATTATAAGCAACAGATCGCTTCACTGCGTTCGAAAAAACGGGGAGCTTGTTAGATATTGATTCAATGAAAAACCCTGCAATACTGTAATTAAGCAATTTCAAAGTAGTATTTTTTTGATATTACCTCATGAATTAATATCCTTGAATAACAACACATAGTTTTACCAACCCATTACCTTCAAATTTTACTTGTATCTTAAATGGATGAGCAGCAGGGTGCTTCTTCACCTAAATTAAAACAGACCTTAGGGCCACTCATGTTATGGGGACTGGGAGTTGGTTATGTAATTTCAGGAATGTATTTTGGCTGGAACCTCGGGCTTGAAAAAGGAGGAACGTTAGGGTTAGCGATTGCCACCTTCTTCATAATCATCATGTACCTTACGTTTACTTTTAGCTATACCGAACTGGCTTGTGCTATCCCAAAAGCGGGAGGTGCTTTCGATTATGCAGATCGAGGTTTGGGTAAGAATATGGGCTTCATTGCCGGAATTGCCCAAATTGTTGAATTTGTTTTTGCCCCTCCGGCTATCGCTTTGGCAATTGGCGCTTATTTTCATCTTTCATTTCCCCAATTCAATACCATTGCCATTGCTATTGTTGCTTATTTTATTTTTACAGGATTGAATATTTATGGAGTAAAAGCAGCTGCTTCCTTCGAATTAATTATTACGATACTGGCTGTTGCAGAGCTTCTCATTTTTGCTGGCGTAACCCTACCAGAGTTTAAGTTTCAAAACCTACAACAAAATGCACTGCCTCACGGGTTTGAAGGAATTTTTGCAGCAATCCCTTTTGCTATCTGGTTTTTCTTAGCAATTGAAGGGGTAGCCAATGTGGCAGAAGAAACTATCAATCCACAACGTAATGTATTAATAGGTTTTGGTTCGGCAATTCTTACTTTGGTAGTATTGTGCTTGCTTACCTTTGCTTCCTCGGTAGGTGTGGCAGGATGGGAAGCAGTCGTTTTTCCTGAGGGAAGCGATGTTGCTTCGGATTCACCTTTGCCCCTTGCCTTAGGTCGGGTAGTAGGAGAAAATGCCTTTTTATACGATTTACTCATTACAGTAGGTTTATTTGGGTTAATTGCTTCTTTTCATGGAATTATACTCGCAGCAGGTAGGGCGACTTTTGAATTTGGTCGAGTGGGATATGCACCCAAAACATTAGGCACCGTTCATAAAAAATTCAGAACGCCTGCCAATGCACTTTTTATTAACATGTTAGTGGGAATTTTGGCGCTATTGACAGGCAAAACTGGGGAAATCATCACCATTGCCTGTTTTGGAGCATTGAGCCTGTACATTATTTCTATGTTAGCGTTTTTTGCTTTGCGTAAAAATGAACCGGAAATGCCTCGCCCCTTCAAAGTACCTGCCTATCCATTATTTCCTGCTTTAGCACTAATAATCGCTTGTGTTGCCTTATTAGCCATGACTTATTATAATATATCTTTAGCTGCTATTTTCTTCGGTTTTGTAGGGGTTTCCTTTCTGGCATTTAAAGTATTATTTAAGGATAATACATAATAGTAGTTACTCTCGTCACCTTGACTGTAAGGAGAGGTCTCCTACTCTTAAGGTGTACTTCTAATAGGTAGGAGATGTCTCGCACGCTGTGCTTCGACATGACGGGCGAGGGAATGAAGTTTCACCCTTACTTAGCATGAATTATACTTAATAAATATGTGATTTCTTTTAGCATATAGCATAAAATCAACCGTTTAGTTTCCATGACTAAATATTGGCGATATTGGAAAAGGGTGGAACAGTTT
>JBCDJE010000081.1:0-10846 GCA_038748185.1 Bacteroidota bacterium | reverse complement strand
GTATGATCTTGCGATGGTTGAAATTTATGATAAAGCTCTTCAGTACGTTAATACTGATTTATATAATAGCGGCAGTACTTTTCTCTTTTATTCCTGTTAATCGTCAAGAAATTATTTGCCATAATAAACTTGAAGTTTTCGTACAAAGCAATGGAATACATGTAGATATTATCATTCCATTTACGCAACTTGAAAAAGAATTTAGAGATCAATTAAGTTTGCCAACTTCTACTCAATTTGTCGCGTTTGGATGGGGTGATAGATCGTTTTATCTCAACACTCCCACCTGGTCTGATTTGACATTATCAACGGCATTTCATGCACTTTTTTGGGAAAGTGCATCGGTCATGCATGTTACTACTTATAAATTGAACCTGAAAAACTGGCAAAAGATAGTACTTTGTCCAGAACAGTTAAGCATTTTACTACATTATATAACTACTTCTTTTAAAAGAGATAGCGCTAACAATTTTATCAATATTAAAAATACTTCTTACGGATTAACCGATAAATTTTTTGAAGCAAACAGGAGTTACAATTGCTTTTATACTTGTAATACTTGGGTAGTGAATGCTTTCCATGAGGCATCTGTTACTACTGCTCTTTGGTCCCCTTTCGATTTTGGTATTTTATATCATCTTCCAGATTAGTACATTCCTATTCAACTTGTCACAATTCTTTTCAATAGCTATTTAGGGATTTGTTTACTTGGCTAATGCGCAGTAAATTGTCCCCTGACTATTTTAGAAATCCATTCCTAACTAATAGATAGATTTAACGAAAATGAAGAAACTATTTTTACTCATCACTTTACTTGTATTAAATGCTTGTGAAAATAGAGTTACTCAAGAAACACTCCCTGTATTTAAAGATCCTTCTCAGTCATTTGAAGCTAGAATTGATGACTTGATCTCCCAAATGACACTGGAAGAAAAAGTTTCCCAAATGCGATATGATGCTCCTGCGATTGAGCGTTTGGGTGTTCCTGCATACAATTGGTGGAATGAGTGCTTGCATGGAGTGGGCAGAGCAGGAGAAGCGACAGTTTTCCCTCAAGCAATTGGTATGGCTGCTATGTGGGATTCAACATTAATGCATGAAATTGCCGTAGCGATTTCAGATGAAGCACGTGCTAAGCACAGTTTTTTTGCCAACCAAGGACAAAGAGGCATTTATCAAGGTTTAACTTTTTGGACACCCAATATCAATATTTTTAGAGACCCACGTTGGGGTAGAGGACAAGAAACATATGGAGAAGATCCTTACCTTACCGGTAGGTTAGCAGTAAACTTTATTAAAGGTCTACAAGGAGATAACCCTGATTATTTGAAAGTAGTAGCTACCTCTAAACACTTTGCAGTGCACAGTGGTCCTGAAAAAACCAGACACAGCGATAATTACCACACCTCAGAAAGAGATTTGTGGCAGACGTATCTTCCTGCCTTTGAAGCGACCATAAAAGAAGCCAATGTACAATCATTGATGTGTGCATACAACCGATTTAGGGATGAAGCTTGTTGTGGTAGTCATTTATTACTCGATTCTATCTTGCGCAACCAATGGGGGTTTGATGGTTATGTAGTTTCAGACTGTTGGGCAATTAACGATTTTTATATGGATAATCGTCACGGTGTTGCTGGTAGTCCCCAAGAAGCGGCTGCTTTGGCTGTGCAAAGAGGGACAGACTTAAACTGTGGAGATACTTTCTTCCCTGGCTTGGTAGATGCAGTGCATGATGGACTTTTACCTGAAACATCACTAGATGAAGCCCTTTCCAGATTAATACTTGCTAAACTCAAACTCGGTATGTTTGATCCGCCTGAAAGTGTATCTTATAATCAAATTCCATACAGCGTAGTAAGAAGTGATAAGCACCTTGATTTAGCACTAAAAGCTTCGAGAGAAGCATTGGTCTTACTTAAAAATGAAAACAATATACTTCCACTTAGTAAAGATTTACAGAAAGTAGCAGTTATCGGACCGAATGCACATGATGAGCAAGTATTATTGGGAAATTACCACGGTACAGCACTTGAATATCAAACTCCTTTTCAAGCAATAAAAGAGAAATTACCAAATGCTACGGTAGTTTATGAATTGGGCAGTCCTATTGCAGAAGGCTTTCCACTCTTGAAACCAGTTCCGACTGAATATTTATCAAGCGAAGGAGAAAAAGGTTTGAAAGGGGAGTATTTTTCAAATATAGATTGGAGCGGAACGCCTGCAAATGTGCAACAAGATGCTCAATTAGATTTTAAATGGACGAAAAAAACACCGATCAGTGGTATAATGGCAGATACATTTGCTGTGAAGTGGTCTGGACAACTCAGTGTACCGGAAAATGGAACTTATAGAATTGGAATAAAAGCCTGTAACTTTGGGAAGTTGACAATTGGTGATTCCACTTATGTTGAGTTTGATAATATCCATCATCCTATTACACGTTATACAGATTTAGACTTAAAAGTAGGAGAAGCTTATGATATTGCTGTAGATTTTTACAGCTACCATACCGATCCACAGTTACAATTGCTTTGGGCTAAAATAGGCGAAGATTATTTGAACCCTGCACTTAAAGCAGCACAAGAAGCAGAAGTAATTGTGCTTTGCTTAGGTCTTTCTCCGGATATTGAAGGTGAAGAAATGCCCATTGTTCTCGAAGGTTTTGACAAGGGAGACCGCACTAAACTCGGTTTACCCCAACCTCAAATCGATTTAATGAAAAAGGTAAAAGCCTTAGGAAAGCCAACAGTTCTGGTATTATTGAATGGTAGTGCTTTGGCTATCAATTGGGCTGATAAAAATATGCCGGCTATTCTTGAGTCGTGGTATCCCGGAGAGTTTGGTGGTGATGCTATTGCCGATGTTCTTTTTGGTGATTATAATCCTTCAGGTAAACTTCCGGTTACTTTTTATAAATCAGTAAATGACCTTCCAGAATTTACTGATTATAGCATGAATAATCGTACATACAAATATTTTAAAGGAGAGGTATTGTATCCATTTGGGCATGGATTGAGCTACACACAATTTGAGTACAGTGATTTAAAACTACCTGAACAAATAAATCCGGGAGAACCTATTACAGCAAGTGTGGAGGTTAAAAATATAGGAAGTCTTTCAGGTGAAGAAGTTGTCCAACTATATGTTAGCCATACTACTAATACAGATGTAGCACCTATTCGCTCTTTGCAAGGCTTTAATCGCATGAGTTTAGCAGCAGGAGAAAGTAAAACAGTGAACTTCACTCTTTCACCGAAACAATATGCTTTGATAAAGCAAGATGGTACAGTAGTGATTGAGCCTAGTGAAGTACTGATTTCAGTAGGAGGAAAGCAACCGGGTTTTAAAGGAAATGCGGATGCGGGAACAACTCAAACCGTACAAGGTAAGGTAAGTGTTGTAGGGGAACCTCTAAAACTTGCTTTAAATTGAAAAGGCTTCAATATTATGAAACTTATAAAAATCACTTTTCATTTTTTTGTGTGATACTATGCCTAAATTAGGTAGGCGTGTATATTTAACTCATAGTTTTAAGAAAAAATGCACTGATATTCAATCACTTATTAACTTTTGATAGTACGGTTATTTTTACTTAGTTACTTAAATGAAATCTTGTTTATTACTATTAGTTTATCTCTTAATTTTTGGTTGTAGAAGCCAAAAATCTGTTGATGGTGTTCAAGAAAAACCTAACATTTTATTCATATTTATTGATGATTTAGGCTGGCCAGCAATTGAGTCTTATGGCAATCAGCATGTAAAAACACCACATATTAATAGGATAGGAGAAGAAGGAATTAGGTTTACCAATGCTTACGTTACACCACAATGTACTCCTTCTCGAGCTTCTTTGCTTACAGGACAACATACTGCTATAAATACTATGTGGCATGTAATACCGGGTTATAGTTTCCCAAATGCCAGAATGCGCGAACCAGAATACATCAGAGATTTGCCCAGAGAGACTTATACTATAGGAGAAGCTTTAAAAGACAATGGTTATACCACAGCAATGCTTGGTAAATGGCATTTGAGTATTTATGAGAACGATGGCTACTATACCCGACTTTTTGATTCAGCTAAGGTGCATTATGGATTCGATTATGTAGATCGGAGTACCGGAGAATACCAAGGTAAAGGGGATAAGGGTGTAGATATGCTTACGGATGAAGCGATTGGTTTCATGAAAAATAACCAAGAAAATGAAAAGCCCTTCTTTATTTACCTTTCTCACCATACTATTCACGGGCCAGTAATTGCTCCTGAAAATTTAGTGAATAAGTACAAGGAAAAAGGCTATCCGGAAGACGGTTTATTTAATGTATATTACTTAGCTGCTTTAGAACATCTCGACAACTCAGTAGGCAGGTTGTTTTCAGCAATGGATGAAATGAGTATTTTAGAAAATACTGTGGTAATTTTTCTATCTGATAATGGAGGTGTAGATAAGTTTTTTGACAATGCTCCTTTACGATGGGGTAAAGGTGCTCCTTACGAAGGGGGAATTAGAGTGCCATTTATGGTAAGGTATCCCAAAAAATTTAAGAAAGGGATTGTTTCTGAATTACCTGTACATGTAATTGATATGTATCCCACATTAGTTGACATTGGTGGTGGAGAAATGAAAATGGAACATCAACTTGATGGTTTAAGTTTGTTGCCTCATCTTCGAGAAGGTAAGAATTTAGAAAGGGATGTTTTATTCTGGTATACACCTTTGTATGATCCTCAATGGGGAGCAGTACCTTCCGCAATTATTAGAAAAGGAGATTATAAATTGATAAAATTCTATGGAGATTATATAGAAAAGGAAAAAGACCTAAATTATCTCCCAGAAGGAAGAGTAGAATTATATAACCTCAAAGAAGATATTGGTGAAAGTAAAGATTTGGTTAATGAAATGCCTGAAAAAGCCAAAAACCTTGAAAGAGAATTGGATGATTGGCTTGTCTCAACTGGAGTAGCACTTCCGACACTCAACGAGAAATTTGACCAAGAAAAAGTCTATGAAAGAGAGAATTATCGAAAGTAAATAGCCTTTTTTCTCTCCGCTCTTGTAAAATAATTTCCGCTCAACTACTAAAATAATATCAAAGATATATTTGTTTTACAAAAGTTGGATAAATAGGCTTACATTTGTTTTACAAATATTGAACTAATCAATTTTATATGGGGTATCATTTGGGCAATTTGGAGGAAATGATATTGTTGGTAGTAGCAATAATGCAAGATGAATCTTACGGAATAAGCATAACTGATGAATACAACAAACAATCAGGAAGTAAGATATCATTGAGTGCAGTGCACACCGTTCTGCGGAGGTTGGAGAAAAAGGGCTTTATCGAATCATACATGGGAGGAGCTACCCAAGATAGAGGAGGCAGAAGAAAACGGATTTATAAAATCACCCGCTATGGCTATCATACCTTGCAAGAAGTAAAACAAAAACGAGAACAAATGTGGCAGCAAGTTCCTAAGATCAGTTTTGGTTAAGCCTATTCTTCTATGAAAAAGTATCACTTTAGGCCTGTACCACCTCAATGGGCTGATCGCTTTTTGAGATGGTATTGTGCTTCGGATTTACTTGAAGAAGTGCAAGGAGATGTGCATGAAATGTTTTTTAGGAGGTGCGAGGAAGATAATGTTAGAAAAGCTCGATTGTACTTTGTTATTGATGTTTTTCGGTTCTTTAATTATTCTACCATTAGAGGCAAAAGGCAAATTTCATTTTATAAAAATACTTTAGATATGTATTTCAATTACTTAAAAATAGCTTTCAGAAATATTAAGCGAAATAGACTGAGCAGCTTTATTAATACCTTTGGAATTGCTTTAGGTATTGCTTGTTTTGTACTAATTGGTTTATATGTACAAGATGAACTTATCTACGATCGCTTTCACAAAAAGGCAGACAATATCTATCGGGTTTCGGTTGAAAACTTTGATTCAGATGGTACTAAAATAAGACACTGGGTTGCTGCTTCTCCAGGATTTGTACCCCTATTAGTACAAGATTATGCTGCCATAGAAGCAGGTACAAGGGTATATTTGTGGGATAACCCGACCCTAACTAATGGTGAGAGAAAAATAATTGAAGAAAGTTTTATTTACGCTGAACCTGATTTCTTAAATATTTTTACTTTTCCCTTTATCGAAGGTAATCCAAAAACGGCATTAAACGAACCCAATAGTCTGGTGCTAACCGAAGCAGCAGCAGACCGCTATTTCACAAGTGATTGGAGAGAGAAAGGCTTGATAGGAAAAACTTTAATTTATAACAATGAAATTTCTATGAAGATTACCGGGGTGATGAAAAATGTGCCTGAGCAGTCACATTTGCAGTTTGAGATACTGGCTACATTTTCCACAATAGTTGATCTTTATGGAGGGGAAGAAAGCGTTCAAACCACTATTGGTAATTTTAATTTTCCATCTTATGTCCTGCTAAAGGAAGGGACTGATATAGCTAGCCTTAATGCCCAAATGCTTGATTTTGGGAAACGACATATTCCTGATAGGAATGGTAGGGAGTTTTCAAAAATATTTCAAGTAAAGTTAGAACCTTTAGTTGATATACACTTGAACTCGAATAGTACAACAGAGTATAGTGATAATGGACAATTTCAACATGTGATGATTTTTGGGTTGTCAGGAATAATGATCTTGGTAATTGCTTGTATCAATTATATGAACCTAGCTACTGCCCGCTATACGAGCAGAATGAAAGAGGTGGGGATTCGAAAAGTAATTGGAGCAAAAAGAAGTCAACTGATAGGACAATTCTTAATGGAATCGGTATTACTAACCTTCATAGCTTTTCTACTCTCAGCACTACTTATCTATTTAGGTTTGCCGGAGATGAATGAGTTTACAGGTAAAAAACTTGGTTTCCATTCTATTAAAGCTTATGAATTAGGGTTGGGAATTTTAGTTTTAATCCTATTGGTTGGATTAATTTCTGGAAGTTACCCGGCATTTTTTCTCTCTAGGTTTATACCAATAAAAATTTTAAAGCAAGGAACCAATAAATTTAAAGGTAGCGCCCTTTTTCGTTCCTCATTAGTAGTATTTCAATTTACAGTTTCTATCATCTTAATTTCAAGTTTAGGCGTAGTACAAGATCAACTTTCCTTTATAAGAAATAAAGACCTAGGATTTAATAAAGAACAAATACTTAGGTTTTACAGCAATAAAAAGATGAGAGAAAAATGGGAGACAGTTAAAAATCGGATAGAAAACATACCAGGAGTGACGATTGTTACAGGTTCTTCAAGGATTCCTACCGGGAATTTAGCTGACTCACAAGGAGCAAAATTTATCGATGAAGATGAAGAAAGAGTGATTGATTTTAGGTTAGCAAATGTGTGTGTTGATCCTGATTTTTTTACTACTTACAATATTGAATTGCTTGCTGGTCGATTCATATCAAAAGAATTCGCTTCAGACTCTCTTTCTTCATTTATTCTCAATGAAATTGCTATTAGAAAAATGGGGTTTGAAAATGTTGATGAAGCTATTGGTAAGCCGTTGATTTATGGTGGGAAGAGGGGTAACATTGTTGGAGTAGTAAAAGATTTTCACTTTGAATCACTTCATACAGCGATAGCTCCTATTATCTTTTATGCAGAATCTCAGCGATATTCCAATACCTCTGTAAAATTAGAAGTAGAAAAATTAGGCGACGTAATCGATGTGCTTACAAGAATTTATAAAGAATACGAACAAGATTATCCTTTTGGTTACACTTTTATAAATGAAGAATTTGACAATCGCTATAGAGCAGAAATGAGATTAGGCAAACTCTTTAAAGTATTTGCCGGATTAGCAATACTAATTGGTTGTATGGGGTTATTAGCCTTAGCAAGTTTTACTGCAGAAAGGCGAATCAAGGAGATTGGCATTAGAAAAATATTAGGAGCTAATATAATTAGTATTCTCACGCTGCTTTCAAAACAATTCATCATTTTACTGCTGATCTCATTTATCGTGGCTACACCGCTTACATGGTACTTTATGCAAAACTGGCTTAAAGACTTTGCATATCATACCCATGTTAATATAGTCACTTTGCTAAGTGGAGGAATAATAGCACTTATTGTATCGCTCATTACTGTAAGTTGGTCAGCCTTAAAATCAGCTTTTTCAAACCCGGTAGAAACATTGAAAAGCGAATAGTTAATCTCACCTGTAATGAGATATTTAATGCCTTATGGATAAGCAAAATTTAAAACCCAATGAGGAACATATTCCTTTATGGGCAGATCGCTTCCTAAGTTGGTACTGCGCACCAGAATTACTCGAAGAAGTGCAAGGAGATATACATGAAATGTTTTTTAGGAGGTGTGAGAAAGATAATATTAAAAAAGCTCGATTGTACTTTGTTATTGATGTTTTTCGATTCTTTAATTATTCTACTATTAAAGGAAGTAGAAAGTTTTTTCAAATTTATAAATCCAATGCCATGCTATATAATTATCTAAAAGTTGCTATTCGAAACCTTGTAAAAGAACAGCTGTATACGATAGTAAATCTTTCCGGATTAGCTATCGCATTAGCATGTGCTATACTTATCAGCCTTTTTGTAAAAGACGAATGGTCTTTTGATAAATTTCATACACAGTCAGATCGAATATATCGGGCATGGGTAAAAGAAGATCATGGAAATAATGAGATTTATTTTAACACCTTCACCCCACCAATACTTGGCACCACTTTGAAAAGCGCTGTACCAGAGGCTTCAGGAGTAATAAGGCTTGCACAATTTAGTACAATCCTAAAAAGAGATGATTATAGTGATAGCGAACAAGTACTGTTAGCTGAAAGAGGCTTTTTTGATGTGTTTGATTTTAAGACAATAAAAGGTAAAAGTAGCAATTTCCTCACAGAGCCAAGTCAAGTAATCCTTTCTGAAAGTGCTGTAGCGAAATATTTTGATACAGTAGATGTAATAGGAAGATTACTTACTATTGATATTGACGGAGAAGCGACTCCGTTCACTGTAGTGGGTATTATAGAAAATGCGCCAAAAAATTCGAGCATTCAATATGAAGTGATCATTCCATATAAAAACTTTGAATATATATCTTCCCAAAGATCAAGGGAAAGCTGGTATAATGTAAGCGTGGAAACATACCTCTTGATGCATGAAGGGGTATCTCCAGAAAGACTTAGTGAAAAAGTGGGAGGTATTGTTAAATCATTATTAGGCGATAAATATCCTGAAAATGGATATAAGGTTGGTTTTCAGTCACTTGCAGATATTCACCTAAATAGTGATATGCCATTGGGTATCGCACAAATAAGTGATTGGAAATACAGCTATATTCTTGCCACTATTGCCATATTTATACTCTTGGTTGCTGCTATTAATTTTATGACCCTTTCTATAGGCAGGTCTTTGAAAAGAGCTAAAGAAGTAGGCGTAAGAAAAAGTATAGGTGCCCAGAGGAAGCAAATCATCGCACAATATTGGAGTGAAGCCGTCTTAACAGCATTTTTAGCTATGTTATTAGGTATTGTTGTAGCATTAATAAGTCTACCCGTTTTTAATAGCTTCACCTCAAAGCAATTGGAACTTGAATTTAATTGGGAAAATTGCGCTATCGTGCTCACTATTACTCTTTTTACCGGTTTAATTTCAGGTTTATATCCCGCTTTAGTTCTTTCTAGGTCTTCTCCGGTATCTGTACTAAAAGGTAGCTTAGGGGGTTCAGCTTCAAGCAAAGGGACTAACTTTTTCAGGAAGCTTATGGTAAGTATTCAGTTTGTGTTATCTGTTATGTTGGTATCAGGCACACTAATCATGCGAGAACAATTACACTTTCTTCAAAATAAAAATTTAGGTTTTAATGAAGAAAAACTTATGGTGATCCCGCAGTTTATCAATGTTTTACAACTCGAGGCTATTACGCCAGGCATGGAAAAGGGGCGTTTGTTGAAAGAAGCAATCCTGAAAATGCCTGAAGTGCAAACTGCTACCGTTTCAATACATTCTTTCGATCAAGATGGTTGGTTAGAATTAGGGTATAAAGATGAAAAAGATATCATGCAATTTTTTCATTTCAATGTAATAGATGAAGCATTTTTGGCAACCCATGATATTCAGGTACTTCGAGGGAGAAACCTTACTAAAGAAATTGTTAGCGATCAACGAAGTGCTATGTTGATTAATGAAACTATGGCTAAAACTTTTGGTTGGGAAGTAGGAGATCACCCTGAGCAATATTCCGATTATGAAGTTATTGGCATTGTGAAAGATTTCCATTTTACTTCCTTACATACACCAATTAAGCCAGTCATGTTGGTAATAAACCCAACGGGTATATTTCAAAATATCGATAACATTGAAAGCAATTCTTCTATCGTCCCTAAAGTAACATTAAAATTACAAACGCAAGATTTTACTCACACAGTTGATAAACTCGAAACGGCTTACAAAAAACTTTACCCTGAGGCAATCTTTGACTTTACTTTTGTAGATGAGGCACTTAATGCTATGTATAAAAAAGAGCAACAAATGGGTTCGATACTCAATTACGCCACTTTTATAGGTCTTTTTATTGCCTGTTTGGGACTTTTCGGATTAATTACACTAGTTGTAAACAAGCGAACAAAAGAAATTGGTATAAGGAAAGTATTAGGTGCGCCAGTAGGTTCTATTCTAATACAAATATATAAAGAGTTTATTTTACTTGTTTTCTTGGCTTTGCTATTCGCTACACCACTGACTTGGCTAATTATGGAAAATTGGTTGGTGGATTTCAGCTTTAGGATTGATATAAATCCATGGATCTTTCTTATGGCTGGTATTATCATGCTTCTTGTAACGGGCATCACCATTAGT
>JBCDJE010000080.1:0-10878 GCA_038748185.1 Bacteroidota bacterium | reverse complement strand
GGCGAGTAGCCTTGTTCGTTACCACTATTGTCAGCCTCACCTCCAAATCCGATTACCGAATACTCTTTAATTTCTGTATCTAAATATCCTATATTACCTATAAGGTTAAGACCTCTTAAAGGCACCCACTCAGTTTCGAGTTCTAATCCTTGGCTAATGGATCGACCAATATTGTCTCTACCAAAAATAAAGTTATTGGCATCGATTACTGTAAAAAGTTGTTGGTCACTATAATCAATATAAAAAGCGTTTAAATTGGCACGTAATCGGTTTCCTAGCCAACTTGTTTTAATACCTATCTCGTAATTCCAGCTGGACTCTGGGTCGAAGGCGATATTTTCAGAATTGTTAGTAAACTGGTTTAAACCTCCCGGTCGATAACCTCTTGCAATGTTACCAAACAAAAATAAATCTTGATGAACTTGATAAGAAACTCCTACCTTAGGAGAAGCAGCAATAAAAAAAGCTTCTTCAGAGAATGTTCTAGCAATTAAAGGAGATGGAACAGGCCCATCAGGCGTATTGCTTGTTCCATCAGGTGCTTCAAACCTAGTTCCATTTTGGAGATAAAATTGATCAATATCCAATGTATTTCCTTCTATTTCATAACGGATTCCTCCTAGTAAATTAAGCTTATTAAATATGGGGTACTCCAGTTGCCCAAATAATGTGATTCCTGTTTGTTCGCTTCTTGTATTGGTCTGTTGTGTATAAACTCCTACAGAGTGCCCTGCTAATTCACCGCTTTCGATTGCTGCATCATCATCACTGATTGAACGGTATAAAAAAGTACCCAAAATCCATTTCACTTTAGAGGAAGAACTTGAACTCAATCGAATTTCTTCACTCAAAGTAGTTTGAACCCTCGGGTTGTCTACTAAAGTATTAATAGCAAATTGGGTAAAATCAAAATCATCTCTACTACGATTCAAGTCAGTATATTGCAAGGATGTAATAGCATTAAACCTGAATTTTGGTGCATCATAACTGACTTTAAATGAAGTATTGGAGATAAAAGTCTCATATAATCCTTGTTGATCGTAACTGACTTCATACGGGTGGTTTGCTTTTAGTGAATCAATTATACTACCCGAAACACCAAACCCTCCCACCAAAGCATAGGCATTTACAGAACGGTTTTCAAAGTTAGTGTTTAATGTGAACGATAATTCATTAGTTGGATAGTAATGTAACCTAATGTTGCCCGTATATACCTCATTGCCTAATAAATCAGTATTATTCAGAAAAGTGTTTGTAATGTATCCGTCGCGTTGCGCATAGCTTCCACTTACTCTTGCATATAACTTCTCTTTCACTAAAGGAAGGTTCGCACTTGCTGTAGCATTAAATTGACCTAAGTTTCCATAAGTGACTTCTGCAAACCCTTTAAAAGCATTCTGCGGCTTTTTAGTAATAATGTTTATTACACCTGCTAAAGCATTTCTACCATACAAAGTACCTTGAGGACCTTTTAATATTTCAATGCGCTCAACATCTGATAATAGTCTTGGAAATCCTTGGATGTTAAAAAAAGGCACATCATCTATGTAAAATCCTACAGTTGGTTCAAAATCAATTGTAAATATTCCTCGACTTGCAATCATAGGAAAACTGCCTCCCCCATCGTCATAGGTTTTAAAATTAGCCGATACCCGATTTAGTTCTACAACCTCATCAATCTGCAAATTTTTAATTTGTTTCGCTTCAATAGCAGTTACTGCATTAGGAGTTTCTTGTATGTTTTCAGTTTGCTTTCCCGCTGTAACAATCAATTCTACCAATTGGGTAGTAATTTCAGCAAGTTCAAAATTGGCTTCAATGTTTTTATCAACTATTAATTTTTTTCTAGTAGGTTGATATCCGATAAAATTAACTTCTAAAAAGTAAGTCCCCTCCGAAATACCTTCAATTTTAAAATACCCTTCTTCGTTTGAAACTGCTCCTTTTGAAGCATTGAGCAATTGTATTGTACTTCCCTGTAGGTTCTCCCCTGTTTCGCTTTTAATATAACCTGATATTTGGTATTGACTGTATGCTGCCCTACTACATAAAAATAGCATCAAAAAAAATAGAAAATGTTTAGTCATAGTGTCTTTTTTGCAACTTAGTTGCATTAATGTAAAAATGAAGTTAATTTGCTTATTTAATCAATAATTACTTATTTAGAATCATTCTAAACAAAATCAAATATAGTTGGGCTATAAGAAGAATTATCTACGCCAAACGGAATAAAATCTACGTCAGACGGAAAAATGAAAATAAGACTAAATAACAATGATATAAAAGAGCTACTTATTGAAAATCACTATCCGCTCGACTTCAAAACAACTGTAGATGAACCTGTAGATAGAACCTATGATATGAAATTATTAGGTGGACGAGGCTTCTACAGGGAAATATATATGGAAAACATCCATATCGGCTATGGAGATATGCATTTATATAACCATACTGAGTTACAATTAGAAACTGACTTTGAAACGGTAGAAATGCATTTCGCACTCAATGGATTTACCATTGCTACTAACACAGTAACAAATGAAGTATTTGAATTCAGCTGTAATCAGCACAATATTATTTATACAGCTAATTTTAAAGGAAAAGCTGCTTACACTCCTAGAAAGGGCACACAAGTTTTTGAAATAAATTTAACTACTAGTTTCTTTAAAAGATTCTTACCTAAGAAGCATAACATATTCTTTCAATTCTTTTCAAACTTAGAAAAAAAGAATACTTCTTTTTTAAATAAGCATCACTCACTTATTACACCTCAAATGTATTTTGTGATAAAAGAAATACTGCAATGTAAAAGAAAGGGCATCTTTAAAAAAATGTTCATTGAGGCTAAAGTAATCGAATTATTGATGCTACAATTAGAACAACTTATAAATCAAAATTGCCAAACTTCCTATTCAATAAGTAAAAAGGATATTGAAAAAATATACGAAGCTAAAGAAATAATAAGTAGCAATCTTATCTATCCAGTTACACTGAATAATATTGCCAAGCAAGTAGGCACAAATGAATTCACCTTAAAAAAGGGATTCAAAGAAATATTTGGTACTACTGTATATGGTTATTGGAATGACCTTAAAATGGAAGAAGCCAGAAAAATGCTGATAGAAAAACAATTAACTGTTAGCCAAGTAGCAGAAAATATTGGTTATAAGAATCCTCAACATTTTACTACAGCATTTAAGAAAAAATATGGGATTTTGCCTAGTAAGTTAAATAATGATATAATTTAACTCTTCTACTTATAACTTCTTTACTTAACCTATTCAAGTTTTAACTTAGAATTAATCTAAATAAGCTTTGTAAAATTACACTATAGAAGTATATTTGCATTATTTATATTTAGTCTAAATAAATGCAGATTTTTTCTACTATTATTTTCTTACTTATAGGTTACCAAATTGTTCAAGCACAACAGGTATCCATTAGTGGGAAAGTGATAGATAGTAATGACGAACCTCTTACTGGGGCTACCATCCAGATAGATAAGTATGATATAGGTACCGTTACAGATGTAAAGGGATTTTATAAACTTAAAAATGTACCTATTGGCAACTATGTATTAGTAGTGTCTTCAGTAGGTTATACAAAACAATTAAGAACTGTAGTAATAGAAGGTAAAAGCGCTATAACACTAGATTTTGTACTAAAAGAATCGGTATCAGAATTGGGTGAAGTAGTAGTTAGAGGGAAATCTCAAGCACAAGAAATTGCAGAACAATCAATACAAATTTCTTCTATTGATGCAAGAAGTTTGCAGGTTCAGGCAGTAGAAGCCACCAGGGTACTAGATGAGTTGCCTGGAGTACGCATCCGACAGTCAGGAGGTTTTGGTAGTCAGACAGAAATCCAGCTAAATGGTGCAGTTGGTAATGCAGTGCGCCTGTACTATGATGGTATTCCGGTAGAGTACATCGGAAGTGGCTTATCTATCAATAATTTACCTATTAATATGATTGATCGCATTGATGTGTATAAAGGTGTAATGCCGGTAGAAATTGGTACTGATGCACTTGGAGGAGGTATTAATCTTATCCAGAAAAAGTTCTTCAATAGTTTCTTAGATGCCTCCTACGAAATAGGTTCTTTCAATACTCATCGCGCCACATTCAATGCCTATCATGCACAAGACAGTAATTTTTTTATAGGCTTTAATGGTTTCTTCAACTATGCAGAGAATAATTATAAAATGGAAGTGACCAACAATATCTATGGACGCACAGACAATGGAAACCTTTTTATCGCTGATCAAGAAGATATTGAGATTGAACGCTTCCATAATGATCATCAATCCTATTTCGCAGAATTTCATGGAGGTATACGCGATAAGAAATGGGCGGATGAACTCAGTTATCGTATTGGTTATACCTCCAGGTATGATGAGTTCCAGCATGGCGCCCGAGTAGGAAATATTCCTGCCGGCGAAATAACTCAGGAAGAAAATGCCATTATTCAACGATTGACTTATATAAAAAATGGGCTCTTAAACGGGTTTTTAGATATCAATTATCAAGGTACACTCAATTTCGTTAATGAACTGACCCTTGATTCTACCATCAATCTATATGATTGGAGAGGGCAAGTTATACAAGGTGGGCGAACTGGAGATAATGCCTCAGAGGTGTTAGGAAGACCCACCTCAAGGGATATAGATCAAACGTCTACATCTCAACGTTTAACCACTGTTTTGAGGTTACATGAAGATCATGACCTCACGTTGTCACACTTTTATGCACGTCAGAAATTTGTTGGAGAAGACCCGTTCGGCCCACAAATATTAGGGCAAGACCCCAATAAAACACCTGCTATCCTTGCTAAAAATATATCAGGCATATCGTATCAAAGCAGATGGTTTAATGAAAAACTTATTATGACATTATTCGGTAAGTATTACCAGTATTCCGGTGAGTCAATAGATCTTTTTCAAGTAAATGCCTCCGTACTTCCTTTAAGAAAATTTGAAGATGAAACATGGGGGTATGGTACAGGGATTAAGTGGGTAGTGAACAATAACTTGTTTGTTCGTTCAAGCTACGAGCAAGCTACCAGAATACCTGATGAAGCAGAGATATTTGGTAATTTTACCACAGCCAGACCAAATTATTCCATCAGACCAGAGCGTAGTGATAACTTTAATTTAGGTATTTTTTATCAAAAATATTTCAATGGAAGTAGAAGCGTTAAGTTGGATTTGAATACATTTTTGAGACTTCAGGAAGATTTAATTTTCTTCAATGCCAATGACATATCTCTCGGTCAATTTAAAAACCAAGATAATGCCGAAGCAAGGGGAATAGAACTGGCTCTTTCTGGTAGATTTTCAGATGCATTGAGTGCGCAACTTAATTTAACTAAACAGCGTGTAATTAATACTTCTGAGAATTTAAATGATGTATCTGTAGGTAAGCCTATACCGAATAGACCAGACTTCTTCGTCAACTCATCATTGAATTATAGTTTATGTAACCTGATGCCGCAAGATAAGGAACTTTCGTTCACCTGGTCCTTCAACTATATCGAAGAGTTCAACTTTATACTCGATGGTGGCCAACGAAATGATGATAACTGGGTACCACGACAAATTCTAAATGACTTTGGTGCAACTTACCAGATAAAGGATAAAGGTTTATCACTGTCTTTACAGGTAAATAATATTTTAGATGCAGAGGCATTTGACAACATTAGTATACCAAGACCAGGACGTAATTACAGATTTAAAATTAGATACTTATTCAAAAATTCTTAATAATGAAAAAAGCGAGATTTTTATTACTGATAGTACTTTTACCCATCTCTACTCTCTTTATAGGAAGTTGTAGTGATGATGATGATAACAATAATCCAATACCTGAGTCAAAGAAATCGGGATTTGTTTTAGTAACACAAGTAGGTTTAAGCACAGTGGAATCCTTTTTTAGTCAATTTTCTGAGGAATTCCCAACCGGTGCAATTGACAACACACAAGGAAAATCATTTGAGAATTTTTTCGTCAGGGGGCAATTAGGGAATGAATTATATGTAAATACTGTAGATCAAGCAAAAGGAGTTTCAAAGGTAGTTGTTTCAGCAACAGGAGAAATAGAAGTAATCGGAGAACTAGCTACTATTGATGCTGCATTTCCTGTAGAAATAGTTGATAGCAATACAGGTTATCTGGATGATAGAAATGATTTGGATATTGAGATTTTCAACCCTTCAACCATGATGCTTACTGGAAGTATAGATATGAGTAGTGCTTTAGTAGTGCCACAGGCTGACGATAATATTTATCAAGAGTTTATTGTCAGAGATGACAAAATGTTTGTTGCTTATCGTCCTAGAAAAGGTACTGCTTATGCTTCTGATTCATTAATTTTCCATGTGATTGATCTTACTACTAATACATTTGAAAAATCCATAGTACTTGATGGACATAAAGCGCCTGTTTCTTCACAAGACCCGATAATTGATGAGCAAGGAAATATTTACATAGCTACACAAGGTGATTTAACTGTACCAAATCTATTCAGACCATCCATAGTTAAAATTCCTGCAGGAAGTACAGAGTTTGACCCAGAGTATAATTTTAAGCCCATTGATCTCACACCGCTGGGTGCGGGTCTACCAATTCAAGTACTAACTCAATTCATCTATGATGCAAATGGCATAGCCTACATAGTGGGCGGTGTAGAAGTACCCCCCACTATTTTACAGCTTTTTGCTGAAAAGGGTGGTCCCTTTGATGGTAACTGGACTCCAGCAGATTTTGGTATAGCATTCGATGCGCTACGTACAGAACCTTCTGCCAAATGGATTGAGGTTGATCTAAATGCTCAAACTATAAATATCATTGATGACATTCCTCTTACAAGTCCTTTTTCAGGAGCCAATGCATCAAAAATTGGAGCAAACTTTTATTTTAGTGTAGTTGGCGATCAGGAAAATGCATTTTATCAATATACACCAAGTACAAAAACAGGTATCCGGGCTTTCCAAATAACAGATGGTGGTATACCAGCCGGTTTGTATGACTTGTCACAGAATTAAAATCGTAGATTCCGAGAAGTAATACTTCTTGGAATCTTCTTCACTAATTAAAAAGAAATAAGTCTGGTTTTATGTCACTCGCAACTTTAATTATATCTTGCTTGCTGCTTTACAGTACTTCCAAATACTTTCCTAGCAATTCCCCCCTCCGCTTTGAAAAGTCAAGAAAAGAAATCATCATCATTTCTATTTTTCTGTTATTTATTTCTTTTTGGGCTTTAACTAACCACTACGATGCCATTACTTCGGTAGTTATCTGGCTGGCAGCTTTGATGACCATTTTATCCTCAGTCATATTAACAATCAAACTCAATATAAAATGGCTGTATGTATGGGGTAGTTTATGTGTTTTATCTTTAATTATTGATAGTATGTAATATGCCAGCACAAACAAAATACCTTTCTTCTACTCCACAGCGAATAGCTAAAATTACAGCAGCAATTTTTGGTGGTTATATCGTAGCTATGGCAATCCATATTGCTATTGGGGCTGTTTTAGAAAACAAAGCACCTTTGCTCCTCACCTCTGCTTTTAGTGCTTTCTTTTTATGGGTGTTTTTTATGATTGTATCCTTTTTAATGAAGAAGGCTTGGCAAGTTTGGGCGCTATTTGCCTGCATCACAATTGTTTGTTCCATTTGTATTATAATTTTTAAATAGGATGAAACTAAAAGGACTGGGAAATAGAGCATATAATATCATCTTTCATACCCATACTGTTGCTGGTATAGTCATCAGTTTTGCTTTGTTTGTTATATTTTATGCTGGGGCTTTCTCACTGTTTAGGCATGAGATTTATTTATGGGAAAACCAAGAAGCTAGGTTTGAAGCACCTAAAGTGATAGATTATGACAAAGCGTTATTTGAAGTGGATAAAACTTACAGTATTGATAAACACACCATTGCAAATGTACTTTTACCTAATCAACATAATCCATATATAAAAGTATTTGGTGCCTTTCATGATACTGATAGTACTACAAAACGCATTCAAGCTTCCATTGATCCTAAAAGTTATGAGATTAATGATTTATCAAACCCTAAAACTACTGTTGGCGATACGATGTATGAACTGCATTATTTTGGGCAAATACCCGTTGTAGGTTTATATATCTCCGGTTTTGTAGCATTATTTTTTTTATTTGCCAGTATTACTGGTTTACTTATCCATTGGCAGAATATTTTTACTAAATTCTTCTCCTTTATTACCGAAGGTAAATGGAAACAGATTTGGACTAATGCACATACTGTGTTAGGTATGATTGGGCTCCCATTCCAAATAATGTATGCTATTACAGGTGCACTATTTGGATTACTCACGCTTTTGTTGTTACCCAGCGTATTGATTTTATTCAATGGAGATACCGATGAGGTCTTTAAACATATTAGACCCCTTGATGCCATAGAGTTAAATCAAAATGCTCCACTGGCAACTAATCCTATATCTTTAAATCATTTTATTGAAGCAGCAACTAGTGATTATCCCAATCATAAGGTAAAAAGTGTAAGCTTGCTAAACTACGGACTTGAAGATGCTATAGCAATGGTGTATATAGATGATATAAAAGGCATCCTTTCAGATGGCTATGTCACTTTTAGTATGAGCGATGGAATGATAGTTGAAAAGGCTACTACCTTTCCAAACGAAAAAACCTATGCTGAATCTGTTCTAAGTTTCCTCACTAAACTACATTTCGGTACATTTGGTGGTATATTTTTAAAGATCATTTATTTCATCCTATCAATGATTACCTGCTTTATGATTGTAAGTGGGATACTTATCTGGAAAACCGCTCGTGAGAATAATAACTATACCCATAAACAGAAACAATTTCATCATCGTGTAACCAAAACATATTTAGCTATTTGCTTGAGTATGTTTCCTGCTTTTGCCCTACTTTTTATTGCCAATAAATTAGTTCCTATGTCTTTAGATGATCGGGCGCCCATTGTAGAAATAAGCTTCTTTTTCAGTTGGTTATGCTTAACTTTAATTGGGCTGAGCTGGAATAGCTATGCTAAATTAAATAAAAACTATTTACTTACTGGAGGCATTCTATCTCTGTTTGTTCCCATAATGAATGGGGCAGTTACTGGTGATTGGTTTTGGATAACTTGGTATACTTTTCCTGTTGTAGCTTATGTAGATATTTTTTGGCTTTTTACAGGAATAATTTCTCTTTTTATAGTTTTTAATGTACTGCAAGTAGCTAAACCAGAAAATACTCCTCTCAAAGATATAAAACAAAAAATAGTAGACTTTAAGCTGAGTAACTAAGCTGCAAGATTCTGGTTATACATATTCAAATACATCAATAGTTTTATATCCCAAAAAAGAATGTTTTCTTATTATACCTCTACCGTGGTAACCAATTTTCAATTAATTCAAAAATTGGAATTGCAACAAAAAGCGGGCTATTAGATAAGAGTCATGCTATGTTTTTTGATTGGAAATTTCACTCTCAAATTCCAATACAGTTTTATATCCTAAACTAGAGTGTATTCTTCTTCTATTATACCTCACTGCCGTGGCAGTCATGTTTCGATCCATTGAAAGATGGATAGTTCAGCCTCCAACCTCAGACCATAATTGTGCTTATAGATCCATTCTATTTCAAACTTTTGAAGCCGACGCGGCGCGGAATAATTCGGCTACTGCATGAGATGCCCTGTATTGTTCCAGTCACCCGCGACCGTGGCAATTTCCTTTTATGCTGCCAGGCAACCATGTCTTGTTTTGCCTTACTCACTGCCCATAATGTTTTAGAATATCGGTAAATTTGTAACTGTCATATTGTGAGCTATTGGATAATTATGATTAGATTCTGTGACCGCCACGGCAGTGTGAGCTTGAATTTACACTCCCTTCTGACAAATAGATTATGCATATTCATGATTCTGGCTACTCTAGGTCTTGAAACATGATACCTTTTTTCAACATTTCCACTTTGATTCTTGGAGCACCATAACTTTCAGAACTATCCTTGAAAATATCATGAATGGCCAATATGATAGCCACATTTTTAAAGTATCTTTTAGAAAGCCTCCTTTCCAATCAACTATAATACCCACTTTTGCTCACCTTGAACACTTTGCACATCGGCTAAATCCCTTTGTTTTCGATAGGAAATTCAAATTTGTGTTGTTTTATAAATCTATATTTTTCCTGTCTTTTCCGCAACGGAATTGTAGGAGAAGAAAGAGGCTGGGCAGCCCCTGCCTTTTTTAAGATGTGGTTGCACCTGCGGGTGTAACCACAAGTTCAACCCTAACACGCTATTTCAGCATCTTTGAGCTTTTTATTCAGTTCTGTTATCTCTCGTTGTCCATCGGTCATTTTAGGGTGAGTTTGATGCAGCAAAAGGACTCTGGTTGTAGGAACATGTAGTTCATGTTGACCTTGGATACTTGGGTATCGCCAACTATCATGGATTCAAAAAGTTGAGCATCCCATACTGGAATAAACGGAACAAAGAATTGATCGAAGGACAAAAAGTGGCCAACAAAGTGAAGAATCAGATCAGGGTTACAGTGTAGAATTCTATTGTGGATCTTAAACGGTACAGATTCCTGTCAGACAGAATACTATATAGAAAGGTTTCATTCTATAACAAAGTATTAGGTATCTGTGCTGTTACACTAACCTATAAACTGTATAAATATTAGATTGATGGGTTAGGGTTTTAGTTCTTAAACCTTGACCCTATCTTCAAATATACTTCAACACGCCAAGATTATTGATTTTTCAAATGATTGAAATTTGAGGGAGAACAAGCTGATAAACTTCGCTGAAAACTCCTCTGAGTTACTATTTTCGAGCATTCCTACGATAGCAGC
>JBCDJE010000079.1:0-10947 GCA_038748185.1 Bacteroidota bacterium | reverse complement strand
CTGTGTTCCTGCAGTGCCAAAAGCAGCACATACAGCCAGTTGTAAAATCATTTTTTTAGGTATGGGCGTTGTTCTGATGAATAAACCGGCTATCCAGAATAATAAGGTCGCAAGTACAACCCGAAGAATTACTAATGCAAAAGGGCTAATGAATGCAGGAGTAACTAATTTAGCAATGTTGTAATTAGCGCCATACAAGCAAGCTACACCTAATAAAGCTAAATGAACTGAGAGATTAGATTTCTGAAGAATTTTCAAAGATTTTTCTTGGGTTTCCGCAAAGTAAAATCAATGCAAGGAATAATTTTTTATTAGCGTGCTATTTTTTAAGATTGAGAACCTTTCGGTCTTACTTGCTGTAGTTTTTTTGTAAATTAGTGTCGTCATATAAGGGTAGACTGCTAGTCTTCACTACAAAAGCTTCCTAATTATTACTTGTTATCCAGCATTTCCATTAAATAAATTCATGAAAATGAAATGACACATACACCTTTCAAGCTAATTTTACTGGTTTTTCTGTTTAGTTTCTTACAGTATACTGCTTTTCCACAGCAAAATAATTCTTTTATGTATAAAAGTGGAGTTTCCAAAAAATTAGCGTTAGCAAGGACTGCTTTGATTGAAAATATCACTTACGATTTATATTTTGATATTCCGGAAAAAATGACTGCCCCGATTATAGGGAGATTGCAGTTACACTTTTCTTTTAAAAATAAAGTGGCACCACTAGTACTTGATTTTAATGAAGCATATAGTAAGATCAACACGGTTGCAGTAGCGGGGAAAGCAGTTTATTGGCACTTTGAAAATGGACATATCATTATCCCTGACACCTGTTTTATTGGCAATGAGAATGTAGTACAGATTAGCTTCGAAGCAGGAAATAGCGCACTTAACAGAAATGATGAATATCTGTATACGCTTTTTGTTCCCGATAGAGCTTCTACTGCTTTTCCTTGTTTTGATCAGCCTGATATAAAAGGCAAATATAAGCTCTCTTTAAAGATTCCTGAAAATTGGGAAGCTGTTGCGAATGGTAGAATGTTAGAAAAGCGTTTTTGGGATGGAAAACACCTATATGTTTTTAATGAAACTAAACCCATAAGTACTTACTTATTTGCCTTTGTTGTTGGTAAATTTTCAACCATACATACTTTTAGAAATGGTAGGGCAATGACCATGTATCACCGAGAGACGGACACAGCAAAAGTGGCTGCAAATCAAGACGCCATATATGATTTACATGCGTCGGCACTAAGTTGGCTAGAAAATTATACAAATATTCCTTTGCCTTTTGAAAAATTTGATTTTGTGCTAATTCCATCTTTTCAATTTGGAGGTATGGAGCATGTTGGGTCTATACTCTACAAGTCTTCAAGTTTAATGCTCGACCCTTCAGCTACCCAAAACCAGCAATTAGGAAGGGCAAGTTTAATCGCCCATGAAACTGCTCACATGTGGTTTGGCGACTTAGTGACCATGCAGTGGTTTAATGATGTTTGGCTAAAAGAAGTGTTTGCCAATTTTATGGCAGCAAAAATTGTAAATCCAAACTTTCCTGAAATTAACCATCAGTTACGCTTTTTACTTGCCCATCATCCGGCTGCCTATTCAGAAGATCGAACTCTAGGAGCACATCCCATTCAACAAGAACTGGGAAATCTTAAAAATGCGGGAATGCTTTACGGTAGAATTATTTACCAAAAAGCACCAATTGTAATGAATCAGTTAGAGCAAATTGTTGGCGAAGAAGCTTTTAAGGAAGGTTTGAGAGAGTACCTGGCAAAGTATGCATACAGTAATGCCAGTTGGGATGATCTCATAAAAATATTGGATGATAAAGTTCCTATAAACTTAAGGGAGTGGAGTGAAGCTTGGGTAAAAGAAGGTGGTATGCCACATTTTACTGTTAGTACCCAAGTTGAAAATAATGAGATAAAATCACTAAAGATAAGGCAAAAGAGTACTACCAGCCAAGGTAAATTTTGGCAACAACACACTAACGCAACCATGTCGTATGGTTCTGATATTGAGGCTTTCCCTGTAGTGATAGATGGTAAATCTACTGAGCTCAAAGCAGTTGTAGGAAAAAGAAAACCAGATTTTATACTTCCCAATAGTAATGGCATGGGGTATGGTTTTTTTAATCTTGATAAAGACAGTAAGAAGTATCTTATAAAAAATGTATACCTCATTGAAGATGATTTATTAAGAGGTGGGGCTTGGACAGCGCTATATGAAGAAATGCTACGTGAAGGTATTTCATATAAAGCATTTATGCAGGCAATTTTAAAAGCTATACCCTACGAAAATGAACCTTTGAATACACAGAATATCCTAGGTTATCTCGATGAAGTTTATTGGAAATTTTATCGTGCTAAGGAAAGAAAAGCACTGGCGCCAACCATAGAAGACTTGTTGTGGAAAATCATGGATGCATCACCGGGGCAAAGTGCCAAATCGGCCTATTTCAAAACTTATTTATCTATTGCACAAAGCGAAGAGGCAATTACAAGGTTGAAACTGATTTGGGAAGGGGACTTACTAATGAATGATATTGTACTTTCTGAAAATGATTTCACAAAAATAGCTTGTGAGCTCGCATTGAGAGATATTGATAGAGCCGATGATTTACTTCAACGTCAAATCCAAAGAATTAAAAACCCTGATAGAAGAGAAAGGTTAGCCTTTATTATTCCTGCCCTTTCTAATAAACAAACAGATAGAGATCGCTTTTTTGAAAGCTTAAAAAACAAAGAAAACAGGAACCATGAGCCATGGGTTTTAGAAGCTTTAGGCTATTTGCATCATCCCTTAAGAGCTAAATTTGCCGAAAAATACATTGAAGATAGTTTAGTATTACTAGAAGAAATTCAACGAAGTGGCGATATTTTTTTCCCTAAGCGTTGGCTAGTGGCTACTTTTAGTGGTCACCAATCAAAATCGGCGGCGGCTGTGGTGAAAAAATTTTTAAAAGACAGACCTACTTATCCATATAGGTTGAAAAATAAAATTCTACAAGCAGCAGATATGCTTTTTAGGGTTTCAAGTATAGGTAAATAAGCTAGTAGAGATCAGTTAAATAACCTTGTTGTGCCCTGGCAAAATCTTCAGGTGTGCCAATATCAATATACTTTTCATTCTTAAAATATACCCCTTTAATTATAAAGTTTTCTTTCATAGCAGTCTGTATTACATGACCCATAAATATTTCAGGAAGTTGGGGATTTCGCTTTCTATTTTGAAGGTCACTTTTTAGAAATTGATGCATGAAACTAGTGAAATCTGGTTTCCAAAAAGCAGTAAGCCAGCATTTATTCAATGTAGTTGTTTGAGGTTTTATAATAATTTGTCGGATTGTATTTGAACTTTCATCCCAGTCAACCATATCACATTTTGCTGCTTGGTGGGCATCAGCTACAGGAAAGAGACCTAACACAATATCTGCATTCAATTTTACCATTACTTCTTTTTTATGCTGAAAAATGTGTTTCCCCCTAAAGAGAATATCGGGAAAGCCAAGCATAATATGGTCTTCTTTTATGAAGGGATATGCCTGATCTATGGTATAAGGCACGCCATAAGGCAAGTCCATAGTAAGATATGCAGCAGGCATATCAATTATCTGCCCATCGAGATAATAGGTAGGAATGTCCCATTTACCGGGTTTGAGTATAAAAAATACCCTTTCTGCACCACCAATTTTATATTTTTCCAGTAAGTAATGAGATACTACTTTTGGTTTTTTCTTACCATCAGCAGTTTTTCTGAAACCCATGGGGATAATTTCTTTGCTACATGGTAACGGGCTAATTCTGGTAGCACTTCCTCCTGCAGGAATAATTCCTGTAATTTTCATGGCGCTTAAGATTCAGTTTTACTGATAAAATTGAGCAATTCGGGAATTTAAGCAAAATAAAATCCATTTAATTGTAGTATTGCAGTATGGTTTCAGCCAAGTTTTTTTTGAGAAAATGGAACAGGTATTTTACCTGATGTTTTTTGAAAGGCGTTTGTTAGTAAACTATAAGAACCACAGATGATTACAAGTATTTAATTCAGGTAGTATTTTGAGCTTTCAGGTATTTTTTTGTCGATTATTTTTCTTCTCGGTAGTAATAATGATGATAGAAGCTTGTGAGTTGCAGGAAGAAAAAATCACTTTTGATCCTAACATACAACTTAGCTTTTCAACCGATACAGTATTTTTTGATACTGTTTTTACAACTGTTGGGAGTATTACTAAAAGGTTCAAAGTGTTTAATCCTTCAGAAAATGCCATAGAAATTGAAAAAATTAGTATCGGTAATATAGAAAAATCCTCTTATTCACTTGTAATTAATGGATTTGAATCGCAAAGCCTTAACAAGACACGCCTATTAGGAAAAGATAGTTTGCTGGTATTGGTCAAAGTATTCATTGATCCGCAAGACAGTAACCTGCCTTTTATTATTCAAGATTCAGTAGTTTTTGAGACAAATGGTAATTTACAAGATGTGAAATTAATTTCTTGGGGACAGGATGCTGTATTTTTTAGAGGAGGTATTCAAACCTTGCCTTGTAATAGTGTTTGGGATAGTCTACGACCTTACGTGATTTACGATTCACTTCTTGTGCCTGAGGGATGTACCTTAGAAATGCAGCCCGGAACGCGTGTGAGCCTAGCTCCCGGGGCGTCTATGTTTATAGGAGGAACAATAAAAATAAATGGAACATTAGAGCACCCGGTGGAGATTTCAGGGCTGAGAACAGATATTCCTTTTGATAATACTCCTGGGCAATGGGATGGAATTTATTTTCTACAAACTAGCCAAGAAAATACTATCGATTGGGCTGAAATTAAAAATGGAAGTATAGGATTATATTTAGGGATACCCGATGAAGATGAAGTACCGGATGTAATATTGAGTAATTCTATTATTAAGAATATGGCTTTAGCAGGCATTCAGTGTATCTCTTCTGATCTTACTATGTATAATACACTTATTCATTCTTGTGTAGAAAATACCATGCTTTGCACGGCAGGTGGAAGTTACATTTTCAGACATAATACCTTTGCCGCATTATCGCGAGAGGTATTTAGAGAAGAGCCATCGTTTGTTTTAACCAATTTTTTACCTATAAATGAAACAGAGGCACTGGCAAGTGCACTTGATGCAACCCTAGAAAATAATATTATTTGGGGGAGATTAGAAAATGAGCTTATAATAGAAGCTGTAGAAGGAGTAGGTTTTGATCTTACTTTCAGTAAAAATATTTTAAAAACAACTTTAACTGATTTTGATAACAGTAACATAGTTAATGAAAACCCCCTTTTTGTAAATGAATTTGACAATAATTACAGATTAGATTCTTTAGGTGAAAGCCCAGCAGTTGATCAAGGTGTTCTATTAGATATCCTTACCGATTTGGATGGAAAGCAGCGAGATGACCTGCCTGACATAGGTGCTTATGAGTATATTCCTGAAGAATAAATTAGCAGCGGTTTTTAATATCAACTTTATTGCATTAATTTAGAATTTTGTCCTAAGAAACTTAGGCGCTTTTTTAGACTAAATCAGACAAAAAGCATTTTAAAGTGCTATGAAAGTATCACCGCAGAAGCCCTTTCAACTCGTTTATTCATTATTCCAACACCAATATCTTGGTTACTTATTTGAATCTTTCGTAGTTGAAGTAAACGAAAGCGGTAAACTAACATTGCGAAACCAGAATATTTCAAGCCTCAATGCTCACGAATTTGCTAGTGGTATAGATGATTCAGATTTTGAGCTTATTAAGCTGATGGACTCTATGCAACAAGAGTCCGTCATTAAAAAATTCTATCATAGAAAAGTGTTGCCAGCCCAGTTTTTTAATGCTGTTTACCATTCTTCTAAAAAAGATGAGGCTTTACAAGCGGAAATTCATGCTTATTTAGAGAAAAAGCGTAATAAAGTTTTATCACTTTTGCCTAATAAGGAAGTGTATGAAATGGCAAAAGATGGTGACCCTACCTACCGAAAACTTGAAGTAAAAGCTGAAAAAGCGACAGTGCGGTTTCATTTTTTTAGAAATGAAAATGATACACAATATTATCCTACCATAAAGTATAAAAATGATAAAATTGAATTTAAATATAGGAATGGCATAATATTATGTGATACGCCGGCTTGGCTCATGGTAGATGGCAAGGTATATTCCTTTGAAAAGGGGGTAGATGGTAAAAAACTAAAACCTTTTTTGTGGAAAAAATTCATTTCCATACCTAAAAGTATGGAAGAAACCTACTACGAGAAATTTGTCGCTCCCCTTATTGAAACCTTCGATGTTTTTGCTACAGGTGGGATTAATATTATAACTGAGAAACACCCGCTTATCCCCGAACTAAGTATTGCATCCTATGAAGAACCCACCAGTAATGCTTTGTTCAATAAAGAAGAAGATGTACAAGTAGTAGAAAAACATGTAGATAGTAAAATTATGCTTTCTCTTAATTTTAGGTATGGAGATAATGTTTTTCCTTCTTGCGAGCGCAGGCCGGTAGTAGTTAAAATGAAACCTGAAGCAGGAGAATACTTTTTTCGCAGAGTAAAAAGAGATTTAAATGCAGAGAAAGATATTCTAGAACAGTTAAAAGCGATGGGGTTGCTTTTAAATAATGGAAAAACTTTGTTAGATAAATCTGTGGCTTTCGATATTATTGGCAACAAATCAGATGAGTTGGAAGCTGCAGGAATAGTACTCTTGCAAAAGAAAGTAGAGAAGCGGTTTTTTGTAGGGAAAAGTTCTATTAGTGTAGATATTAGTGAAGACAGAGATTGGTTTGATATTAAAGCTAAAGTACATTTTGGTAAGTATGAAATCCCTTTTTTACAACTCAGAAAGCTAATAATAAAAAATAAAAGAGAGTTTGAATTACCTAATGGGGAAATTGCTGTTATCCCTGAAAGCTGGTTTACCCGTTACGCCGATCTATTCCATTTTGTCCATGAAAATGAGGAAAAGCCTGCACTCCATAAACACCACCTTGCTTTAGTACAAGAGTTGAAAGCAGGAAACTTGGCAGAGGTGACTATGAGTAATAAGCTAAATAAATTAAAGAATTTTGATAAAATAGATGAAACAGTAATTGCTAAAGGCTTTAAGGGAAAACTTAGGCCTTACCAAAAGGCAGGTTACAACTGGTTAAACTTTCTTTCAGATTATAATTTTGGAGGCTGCCTCGCCGATGATATGGGTTTGGGAAAAACAGTACAAACATTGGCATTACTCCAAAAAATAAAGGAGAATGAAAAAAGCGGTGCAACATTGCTTATTATGCCAACCTCACTACTGTATAATTGGGAAATGGAAGCCAAAAAATTTACCCCAAAGCTAAAAGTATTTTCTTATACAGGTACCAATAGGAATAAGAATATCGCTAATTTCGACCGCTATGATCTTGTGCTGACCTCTTACGGAATTATTAGGGTTGATGTAGATATTCTGGAAAAATATTTTTTTAATTACATTATACTCGATGAGTCGCAAGTAATTAAGAACCCATCATCAATTATTGCTCAATCAGTCAATAAGCTTAAATCACGAAGGAAGATCATCCTTACCGGTACACCTATTGAAAACACAACGCTCGATTTATGGTCACAAATGAACTTTGTAAATCCCGGTCTATTAGGGAGTGAGAAATTTTTTAAAAAAGAGTACCAGATACCTATTGAGCGTAAAAAAGATCCTGTAAAAATGCATAAACTACATGCATTAATTAAGCCTTTTGTACTTAGAAGGCACAAATCACAGGTTGCTAAAGACCTGCCAGAGAAAACTGAAAAAATTCAGTATGTGTCCATGACGACTGCCCAAGAGAAAGAATATGAGGAAGCAAAATCTTTCTATCGCAATAAAATTCTCGATGAGATTGAAAGCAACGGTATGGCAAAATCTCAAATGGTACTATTGCAAGGATTGACCATGTTACGGCAAATTGCCAACCATCCAAAAATGGTAAATCAGGCTTCTGAAAGTAGTTCTGGTAAGCTCGAAGACCTTATGTATATGCTTGAAACAGCCCTAGACGAAGACCATAAAATATTAATCTTTAGCCAGTTTGTGAAGCATTTAAACATTGTTAGAGATGAATTGGGACAGAAAAATATTAGGTATGCTTATTTAGATGGTGCTACAAAAGACCGACAAGGTGAGGTGAATAATTTCCAAACAGATAAAGATTTAAAAGTTTTTCTGATTTCATTAAAAGCAGGTGGGCTTGGGTTGAATCTTACAGCTGCCGATTATGTATTTATTCTCGATCCTTGGTGGAATCCTGCAATTGAACAACAGGCTATTGATAGGGCACATAGAATTGGGCAAGTTAACAAAGTATTTACCTATAAATTTATTGCAAAAAATACAGTTGAAGAGAAAATACTTGCCTTACAAGGAGAAAAGTTAAAACTGGCAACTGATTTAATAACTACAGAAGAAAGCTTCATTAAAAAGCTCAATAAAGAAGATATAAAATCTTTATTGGATTAACCGTAACGGCCTCTCTGTGTTACGAGCGAATTTACCCTTACTATTAGAGAACTATGTTAAATATCTTACAAGCAATCATTCCTGTTTTTGCTTTGGTACTCATAGGTGCTTGGTTTAAAAGAAAAGGGTTTCCTGGAAGTGGCTTTTGGCCTATGGCCGATCAGCTAACTTATTATGTGCTATTACCTTCGTTGCTTATAGAAAAATTGGCACTTGCCGATTTAAGTGGAAAAGCTTTTTTAGCACTCGCAGGTATTATGTTTACGAGTATTTTGCTTAACGGCGCTATAGCAATATTGAGTTGCTTCTTAGGAAAGATTCCGGCTAGAGGAATTCCTGCTGTATTTCAAGGCAGTATTAGACCAAATACTTACGTTGCTTTAGCAGTTGCAAATACACTTTATGGACAAGATGGTTTAACAGTAGTTGCACTTTGTTTGCTCATAGCAGTACCTTTAGTGAATGTATTAAGTGTTTCAACATTTGCACTGTATATCCCAGAGAATTCTAAACGCCCAAATGCTATTATAAAAAATATTGCTAAAAACCCATTAGTAATCGCTTGTGTAATTGGTATTTTTCTTAATCTTACCTATATAGGATTGCCTTTGTCTTCTGCCGATTTACTCTCAATTATTAGCAAAGCAGCTTTACCTATGGGTTTACTTTCTGTTGGAAACGGACTTGTATTAAGCAATTTTCGCAATATGTTGAAGCCCGTATTTTTTGCTTTCTTTCTGAAGTTATTGTTACTGCCTTTTATGGTATTCAACATGTGTACCTATTTAGGGTTGAATGAAACGGTGCTCTATCCGGTAGTACTTTTGGCAAGTGTGCCTTGTGCTGTTTCTTCTTACATACTTACCGGGCAGCTTAAAGGCGACCAGCCATTAATGGCAGGAATTATTACCGTTGAAACCCTCTTGGCTATTGTAACGATGCCTTTGGTATTATTCTTCATAACCTAATTTTTATTGTAAATTTGGCATATCGGTAAGTTCAATACTACATTTCAATAAGCCATAGCATGTTTCTGCTACATTTATTTTATCGCTATTTCCTTTGGGTAATTGGTTGGAAGATTAAAGGTGGAAGGCCAAAAAGTATAAAAAAATACGTTTTAACCATCGCTCATCATACTTCGAACTGGGATTTTCCTATTGCTGTTGCAGCAAGACCTTTGGTAAATGTTAGCGATGCCCGATTTTTAGGGAAAGCTTCCTTATTTAAATCAAAAATTGGATTTATTTTTCATTGGTTAGGAGGCACTCCGGTCGATCGCAGTAAGCACAATAAACTGGTAGATCAAGTCGCAGAAAAATACAACCACTATAAGAAATATGGAATCACCATTGCCCCTGAAGGAACCAGAGGTTATGTAGACCGTTGGAAAACAGGTTTTTACCACATCGCCAAAGCTGCGAATGTACCAGTACTGATGGCTTTTATTGATTATAAAAATAAAGAAATTGGGGTACATCCTGAGCCATTTTATCCAAGTGAAGATATGGAAGGCGATATCAAAAAAATCATGAGTTTTTATGCTGAAAAAATCCCGCGCTATCCTGAGAATGCACTGCCTTTTCGAAGCAAAGGAATAAAATCACCTAAAACTTTTAACATTCTTAGCGTGCTGTTAAAGTTACTCATTTCATTTTTGCTTGTCTTTGCCTTATGGAATTACCAATTGGTTATTTATGGTTTTAAGCAAGCTTATGGGCAGCTTAATATTATTTACAAAGCTGAACCAGTAGCTAACTTCCTGAATGATCCAAAATTTCCGGGAGCGCAAAAGGAAAAAATCAAGCTGATTCAAGATATCAGGCAATATGCTTTTGATTCGTTAGGGTTGGATCATTCAAATAGTTATACAAAAATGTATGACCAGCAAGCTGAGCCCATTTTATGGGTACTAACTGCTTGCAAGCCTTTCAAATTAGAAAATAAAGAGTGGACATTTCCTATAATAGGTACTTTTTCCTACAAAGGCTACTTTGATAAAGCGGCGATTGAAAAGGCGGAAGCTGAATTAAAAAACGAAGGTTGGGATACCAGAGTGAGAGATGTAAATGGCTGGTCAACACTAGGTATTCTCAACGATCCCATTCTCTCTAATATGTTAGAAAGAAATGCAGGAGATTTGGCAGAATTGATTATTCATGAATTAACACATGGCACGTTGTTCATTAAAGATAATCTTCAATACAATGAGAATCTTGCTAATTTTATTGGGGAAGAAGGAGCTAAAAAGTTTTTGATGAGCAAATACGGAGAAAACTCAAAAGAATATATTTCCTATATTAATAAACAGCCTGATTATCAATTGTTTGTAACTACTATACTTGAAGGAACTGAAAAGCTTAATGCTTTATATAATTCTTTTTCTACAGAAGATAGCTATGAAAAAAAGTTAGCTGCTAAAAATAGTTTAAT
>JBCDJE010000078.1:0-10952 GCA_038748185.1 Bacteroidota bacterium | reverse complement strand
TTTTGAAGTAAATTACTAGCTTTAATTCAAACTCATGTGTCATATTTCACGATAAAGCAACAAATATTTATTTTAGGCCTAGTTTTGTTCTTAACTACTGAAGGCCCTCCACAGAAGAGACCTATTCAATATATTCTTGATTAGTTCTAATTTAAATTCGGGGAAGACTAATCGTACCACCTAATATAATAACCTCAACAGCTGCTTTTCTATTTCTGAAGATACAACTGATAAGGATACTCAAGCAAAAGTCGCAAGAATCTCCTAATCCAAGAGATGCTCACAACCTCACTCTCTTAAAGATAATTGTAATAGAAAGAGTGCTTTGCATGACGCGGTCGGCATGACGTGGTCGGCATGACACGGTTTCGGTCTACATGACTGTAGATCGGTTTCTGTGCTTGCTTACGTTGAACTCAGGTTAAATATTTCATCCCTTCATAAGAAAGTTTCTTTTATTCATTCCCTATTTCCAAGGATAAAAGGCTTAATCATTAGGTTTAATACTATGTGTAAGCAAACTTGGTGTAATGGTTAGTTGTGTCCAAGCCCAATTATTGGTGTTATCGGTGGATGTTCCACCTTTTATTAGTCCCATACTGTTTCCTGCAAACATGTGGGAGTAGCCTACATTTAATTTAATAAAGTCATTTAGTTTTTGTGTGAAGACAACATCTACTTCTGTGCCTAGGTATTTTTCAGCGTTATCTGCTAAATCAGCCTGCGAAGCAAAATAGTGCATTTTAAAGAGTAGTGTAGAGGTTTCAGTTGATTTCAAAACTGTTTTAGCATAGAGGTCACTTAATCCAACATTATTAGCATGGTTTCCAACATAAAAATAGTCCATAAATCCATTAAATTTATGATTGGTACCATATAAAGGAAAGAATGAATGGTTGTTATTATCTCCATTCTGATCAGTTCCACTTAGCAATTCATATCCTATGGCAAATAATGTTTCTTTAGGCTTGTAAGCACCTTCTAATGAAAATTGATATCCGTTTAAATCTGTATCTGTATTTGCTTTTCCAAATTGATAGTAAAAGTTTCCATTTAGTTTTACTGCTTTTATAGGAAAAGTAAAATGAGTACCTGTAGTATTTCTAAAGTAAGTACCATCAGGGATGTCGTTAGCTTCTCCTGTAAATTTTTGGAAGCCATTATTGAGAAATAAAAAGCTAACAGATGAATTTTCCCAAGCTTTGCTCAGATGAGTGTACAACATAGTTTTATATGAGAAGAATCCTGTTACGTTATACGTCGTCCCAATATTATTTTGACCCTCTTGGCTATATGCAAAGCCCCAATCCATTTTAAACTTATTTTTTTCATATTTTACCAAAGCAGCATCATGAAAGCGACCTTGTAATGCCCAATCTAAGCCCCCAAAAATCCTTTGGTCATCATATGAAATTACTTGCCGTCCTAATCGAGTGGACCAATTTTCATTGATAGCCAATTCTATCCATGCTTGGAAAAGAGCAAAAGAATTGTTGTTATCGCTGGCTAAAATCTGCCTCGTATCACCCCATGTACTTACATCTTGTACACTTACCATCATCTTTAGTTTCTTGGATTTATAGCCAAAATTTAATCTGGAACGCTGCCCAACAAATGCAGCAGGGTCAGCATTATCGGGAAAAAGATTATTAAAACCATGGCGATATTCAAAACGAGGTCGGATATCAGCATCTATTGTAAAATCTTGTGCTTTAATTATATGTACAGATAGTGTAAATACTACTATGAGTGTAAGGTTTGCTTTCATAATGAATTCTATTTAGTTACTTATTTACTAATATATATGATTAAGTATATAATAAGTATTATATGCGTATATATATTTATAAATTGAACATTCCATGAGAATTTATTATAGAAAATACGTAACATTACGTAATTCTGATAAAATTTGATTACCTTAGAAAATCATGATTATGGAAACAGTAGCCTTGTTAAAAAAGTACACGGCGTATAGTCAAAATCTTAATGAAAGGTCTTTTTAATAGTTAGATTTAATTGTTTGTTGACTCTATAGTGGCACAATGTATAGTGAAGGAAATTTGACGGCTTTTATTCTTTGTGGGGGTAAAAGTAAGCGAATGGAAAAGGAAAAAGGCATTATATCCTTTGAAGGAATGCCTTTCGTATTATGTATCATCAATGCATTAAAACCTATAACGAATAACATAAAACTTATAACAGGTAACAATATATACAGGCAATTTGGTTATCCGTTAAAAGCAGACATCTACCCAGATAAAGGACCAGTAGGTGGTATTTTTACGGCACTGTCTTATTCAGAAACTGATATAAACTTAATTTTAAGTTGTGATATACCCTTGATCACTACAGAAATTTTAAAAATATTGCTATTTCAACACGAACAAACTCAAAGCAAAATAACAATAGCAGAAGGAGAGAAGAGAGCACATCCTTTAATTGGGATTTACAGTAAGGAAGTAATACCAACTTTTAAAGCATGTATTCAAGATAATGAGCTCAAATTGTTTAATGCAATAAAAAAATGCACCTTCAATACTATAAAGATCGAAGAAGCGGCGGCATTGAAGAATGTAAATACTGTACAAGAACTAAACGAACTAACTAAAATAAGTAATAATGAAACAAAGAATGAGTAAGGTAACTATTGTAGGAGCCGGTCCCGGCGACCCAAGTTTATTAACTATTAAAGCTGTAGAGGTATTAAAAAAAGCAGATGTTGTTTTGTTTGATGCTTTAGCAAACGAAGAAATATTATACTATGCTCCTAAGGCCATTAAACTTTTTGTAGGTAAAAGAAATGGATTTCATGCTTACTCCCAAGACCAGATTAATAATTTAATAGTAAATCATGCGATTCAATATGGGCATGTAGTGCGACTAAAAGGCGGTGATCCTTTTGTTTTTGGAAGGGGAAAAGAGGAGATTAGTTTTGTTGAGGCGCATGGTATTAAAGTAGATGTAGTACCGGGTATCACCTCTGCAATAGCTGTTCCTGAATCTGTTGGCATTCCCGTAACGCTGCGGGAAGTAGCTACTAGTTTTTGGGTCATTACGGCAACTATTGCCAAGCAAAAACTATCAAGAGACCTTTTTTTGGCAGCTCAGTCAAGTGCTACAGTGGTTATTCTTATGGGGATGAGCAAATTGGCTGAGATAGTAGGTATTTATAAAAAATTACACAAAGAAGATATACCGGTTGCCGTAATTCAGAATGGCACAAAAAACAATGAACGAGTGGGTGTAGGTATCATTGAGAGTATTGAAAGTGTGGTTACCAAAGAAAATCTATCATCACCTGCAGTAATAGTGATTGGTGAGGTAGTGAAAAGTATTCACACTAATTTTTTACCACTTGAAAGCATGCTTTTAGAAGATGAGTTTATATTTCAAAATTTAAATATAAACTCAGCATATTCATACATGGCTGATGAGTGTTGTGATTGAGATAAGAAAGTTGATTAATTTTTTTTCTAACATCGTTTCGATTAAGTTTGATTCTCACTTTTTATTATCGAATTAAGTATTTAGCTTGTAGTTTTCAGTAAAAAAATACATTGATAGTCAATGACTTATGGAATTTTAATAGTAGGATTATTTTTTGTTCAAATACTTACTTAAGTTTTAAATAATAAGAGAAATATAATGAGTTAAAGGGTCGATGAATAAAACAAACTGATCGGATGGTAGATATTACACAAAAAGTAAGAACACTTCGAACTGCTGTAGCAGAAGCTACAGTAAAAGTGAGCAAACAAGCAACAATAGATAAACTTGTTGGTAATACTGTTCCTAAAGGAAATGTATTTGAAATGGCGAAAACGGCTGGTCTGTTTGCTGTTAAAAATACACATAATACTATTCCCGATTGCCATCCATTGCCTATAGAATTTACATCAGTTAATTACAATGTAGAAGGCTTAAAAATTAAAATCACAATCACAGTGAAAACAGTATACAAAACAGGGGTGGAAGTAGAAGCTATGCATGGTGCTTCTGTGATTGCACTTACCATGTATGATATGCTGAAACCTATCGACAAACAAATTGAAATTGGGCAAATCCGATTAGTTGAAAAAAAAGGAGGGAAAAGTAGTTTTAAGATAGGTAATGCTGAATTAAAGGCAAGCGTTATTGTTTGTTCGGATACGATATCACAGGGAAAAAAGTCAGATACTGCCGGTCAAACGGTGAAAGAAAAACTAACCCAAAGCAAAGTAGCAATAGAAAGCTATGAGATTATACCTGATGAAATAGGGCTCATTCGTTCAAAAGCTTTGGATTACTCTGAAAAAGTTAATCTTTTGATTTATGTTGGAGGAACGGGGTTACTTCCCAGTGATGTCACTCCTGAAGCCCTTGAGCCCATATTAGAACGTAGAATTCCCGGAATTGAAGAAGCTATAAGGAGTTATGGACAAGAAAGAATGCCCTATGCTATGATTTCGCGTAGTGTTGCCGGAACAATTGGCAATTGTGTTATCCTTGCGTTGGCTGGCTCAACAAATGGTGCAAAAGAATCCATGGATGCAGTTTTTCCACATATTTTGCATATTTTCAAATAAGGAAGAGCTTTCTTGCTCAACTATTTTTTTTCAAAGTATAAGAAAAGTAATGCTTTAATCTACTTGTTTTGCCAATGTTTTCTTTTCAAAGTTGCTTTTTGGTGCTTCACATAGCGGACATTCATAGTTGTCAGGTAATGCGTCAAAAGATGTATTCGGCTCGATGTTTTGTGTAATGTCACCAAATGTTGGATCATATATGGTTAGGCAATCTTTACATTGGTGTACTTTAAGAGCAAAAGTCTCTTTTTTAGCTTCAACCTCTTTATTTTCTTTAAAAGTGCCAAGTTGTTCAAAATACATTTTACTCATTTCCATTAGCAAACCTGGGAGTTCTACTTTATCTACATCTTGCACATAAACAATATATTCTCTTGTATTTGGATTAAAGTTCTTGGCATACAAAAGGTTGTATGTATCCCTTATGTTAAAGTCCTCAGCAATTTCTAAGGGTTTATTTTTTTGGATGATGATTGAAGTAAAATAATATCCTTTTTGGCTATAGTCTTTGATGCAAAAAGTTAAACCATAAGTACTGATGTCTTTTTTATCAAAATTTGAAACCAGAAATTGTTTAAGCTCCAGTGCTTCATGGTTATCTACAGGAAGATGCCAATTGAGTTCCAGTAAAGAATGTCTGACATTAATACCAAATTTTCCTAAGAACTTTTCCCAATCTAACTTTGCTTCAACAGGTATGCCTTTAACAATGAATGACTTCCAGGGTGTAATAGATATTTTCCCAATCTTACACTCAGCACAGAGGTCACACATAGCTTTGAGAAATGTAATGTCGTATTTATTATTCCTCCAATAAAGTCCTAACCAATATTTATCTATGCCCAACCTATTCATGCCTTCATAGTAAGGAAAAGGGAGAAAGGGTACATCCAATGGTTTGTCAATTGTTCTATTATTGCCATCAATTACTTCATTAACCAAGTGGAAAACCGTTTCAGTATCTTCAGGTTCTTCTTGTAATATTTTTTCAATCTCTTGTGAAACTCTGGCAATATCCCAGCTGTAAATGAGTGCCGGGTAGGATAAATTGTTTTTCCATTCGGGGAGTCTTATGTATAAATACCAATAATCTTCATGAACAGAAGCGATGAAATTAAGATGTCCTGTAAATAAGGGAACTAACCTTTGTTTTGGATCAGTGATATTTATTTTAAGTTTTGGCTGATAACGAAATTTTTCCAAGATATATAAATAGCGATCACTTGTGAGCCAATTTGTACTTGAGAAAATGTCAACCGAAACATATGAAGAAACGATGTTCTCAATTCTATTGGTTTGATCATTTACTACTTGTAACCCATTTAGCTCGCTTAACTTATCAACAGCCGCTTTATTTGGAAATAAAATATCTTGTCTTGAACCAAATGATATAGCATTCAGACCAAGACTTTCGGCAGTAATACCAATGTTTTTCAATTCGGCAGGGGAGAGGACTCCTCCTTTAATAATAATTCTGGAAAGTTTACTTCTCATTCCAATACTTTTAAATCGTTAAGAATTTCTCGCACCTCCGTTTTGCAACTACCACAACCTAAGCCAGCACCTGTTTGTTTACAAAGTTCAGTGAAGTTGGTACAACCATTTTCGATCGCTTCTCGTAGGTTTCCTTCTCCTACTTGGCTACAAGAGCATATTAACTTGCCTTCAACAATTTTTTCATTTGAAGCACCTCTCAATAGCTTTTCCCTTTTATCAGCTAATTCAATTTTGCTTTCTATAAGTGTTTTAAACTCTGCAAATTCGTTCTTATCGCCCATCAAAACTGCTCCAATAAGTTGGTCATCTTTTACGATACATTTTTTGTAATAGCGTTTATTTACATCAGTAAAAATAATTTCTTCATAGCCAATACCATTTTCAGGAACATTAATTTGCCCTACACTACAGAGATTGAGATCATTAAACTTTAAAATATTCATTAAAACGGAGCCCTTGTAAATGCTACTTACATCTCCTGCAATAAAATTTGCCAAGATAGTGGCTTGTTCTTCTGCTGCAGCTGTTATTCCAAACAGTTGGTTTTCAAACTCTGCAATTTCACCGATGGCAAAAATAGCTGGGCTTGAAGTCTGTAAATGTTGATTTACTTTCACTCCTCTACCACAGATCAGCCCATTTTCCTTTGCTATTTCAATATTAGGTCGTGTCCCAATAGCATAAACAATGGCATGAGCTGTAATATTTTTTCCACTTTTTAGTGCAATATTTATTTCGCGGGTCTCTTCATTGTCAAAAACGGTGCTTACCTCATTATCAAAATAGATTTGTATTCCTCGTTCTTGTACATCGAGGGCGAGTAGCTTGCTTGAAACAATATCCAATTGACGCTCCATAAGCCTGGAAGCCCTTTGTACAATGGTTACCTGCGTATTTTTATGTCTAAGTGCAGCAGCCATTTCCAGCCCTAATAAACCTCCTCCTACAATGACCACATGCTGTGCTTCTTGCGAGATACCTGTACCCTCTAAATAAGCTTTAAATTGATCTGCATCTATTTTATTGCGAATAGTAAACCTGCCTGGTAAATGTAATTGTGCATCTTTTGGTATAAAAGCACGGCTACCGGTTGCCAGTATAAGTTTATCATATCTATGAATAGTATTTTGACTATCAGTGACTGTTTTATGCTTTACATCAATTTGATTTATTGTAGTAGCTGCATAAAGTTCAATATCAAGTTTTCGGAGTTCAATTTCTTTGATTTTTAGCAATTGCTCCCAAGATAGTTCTTCTGTGATGTATTCAGGAAGCAATACTCTGTTGTAAAAGGGATTTGGCTCTTTAGAGAAAACATGTATTTCATCTTCTTCATTATGTTCTCTGTAATTTTGAATAAAACGGAAGGCAGCTGCTCCTGCACCAACAATAACTATCTTTTCTTTTGGCTTTCGATACTTAGCCACCGAAACAGCTGTATATTTAAAGTCAGGCTCTTTCGATACAGGATCTATGACAGTATTCGTAAGGTTATTGGCACGATTAAGGTCATTCTTTAACCGCTTTCCCCAGTGCATGGGCAGGAAAACAGTACCTTCTCGTATATTTTTAGATACCTTTGCGCGTACGCGCACTACACCGTTTCTACTTTTAACCTCAGTAATGTCGCCTTCCTTTATTTTTGCTAGATTGGCATAGGCAGGATGTAACTCAAGAACGGGTTGAGAGTAATGCGTTTTAAGTCTGGAAACCTTTCCAGTTTTGGTCATGGTATGCCATTGATCTCGAACCCTTCCTGTAGTTAAAATAAGTGGATATTTTGCATCTGTTTTTACAACAGTATTTTCTATTTTGTCAGGAATGTTAAATATGGCTTTTTGTGAAGGTGTATAAAATACCTTATCTTCAAAAAGACGTTTTGTACCAGGATGTCTGTATTCAGGCACAGGCCACTGAAAAGTGCCCTCATTCCTTAAGCGATCATAATTTAAAAAAGAGACATCAATGTTTGTCCCTTTGGTCATCCTGCAATACTCTTGGTATATTTCTTCAGTATTGGTATAATCGAATCCTCTGAATCCCATTCTTTGTGCAAAATCACAGAGTATTTCTACATCTGGTCTGGCTTCCTCAGGAGGATTAATTTCCTTTGGTAAGTAGGCTATTCTGCGTTCAGAATTGGTCATGGTGCCTTCTTTCTCTAACCAGCCTGCTGCTGGTAGTAATAAGTCGGCATAGGCCGTGGTATTTGAATGGTGTGAAATATCTTGTACTACTACAAACTTCGCATTTTGTAGTGCCTTTTCGACTTTTCTCGCATTAGGTAAACTTACTAGCGGGTTAGTGCATATAATCCATATTGCCTTCAGCTTTCCGGTTTCAAGTGCTTCAAACATTTCTGTAGCTGTATACCCGGGTTTAGGAGAAATTTTGTCTATTCCCCAAAATGAAGCTACTTCTTTCCGATGCGAGTCATTCTGTAGGTCTTTGTGTACTGCTAATAAATTTGCCATACCACCTACTTCGCGGCCGCCCATGGCATTAGGTTGACCAGTGAGAGAAAAAGGGCCTGCTCCTGGTTTCCCTATTTGTCCGGTAATGAGTGAAAGGTTTAATAAAGAAAAGTTTTTATTTGTGCCTATCACACTTTGGTTGAGGCCCATAGCCCACATAGTAATAAGCCCTTTAGATGTCCCTATGATATTAACTGCCTTTCTAATGTCTTCCTCAGAAATACCACATATCTTGGCAGCTTTTCTTATCGGCATAGCAAGAACCTGCTTTCGGTACTTTTCAAAACCTTGTGTGTGATTTTTTATGAAATGATAGTCAACATATCCTTTTTCTATTAACCTTCTGCCAATAGCATTGTAAAGTATAATATCGGTACCAGGAATAATTTGAAGATGTAAATCAGCAAAATTTGCTGAGTCCGTTTTTCTTGGGTCTACAACAATTATTTTGACATTAGGATTTTGTTCTTTATGTTTTTCGAGCCTTCTAAAAAGTATCGGATGACACCACGCAGGATTAGCTCCTGCAATAAAGAAACAATCTGCCAGCTCAATATCTTCGTAGGAAATAGGGACAGCATCTTCTCCGAAAGTTTTTTTATAACCCACTACTGCCGAACTCATGCATAAGCGAGAATTGGTATCTATATTATTTGTTCCTAAAAAACCTTTGGTAAGCTTATTAGCAATATAGTATTCTTCTGTGAGGCACTGTCCCGATACATAAAATCCTACACTATCAGGACCATTCCTTCTGATAACAGATTTAAAAACACTTGCAGCTCTTTCTAAGGCTGTATCCCAACTTACTCTTTCGCGAGGGTGTGATTTACTCCATCTCATTTCAGGATATAGTATTCTGTCGGAGATGTCATTTGCAACATAGTGCAAGTTCATCCCTTTAGAACAAAGCATGCCTTTGTTTACAGGATGTTCTTTATCTCCTTCGACAAGTACTTTGTTTTTACTATCTTTTTTTACAATAATGCCACATCCTACCCCACAATAAGGGCATGTAGTTTTTATCCCTTTACTAAGCATTCACTGCCTTATTAGATTTACTAAAATTTGCTTCTATAAAATTAGAAAGAATTCAGAAGACGCGATGTTAAGTTTAACCACTAGTTCTTCACTGGCACCAACTCCCCGACAGACTGACCTATTTCTATTTCAGCTACTTTTTCATCTTCTTCAGAAAATTTAATTGCCAATGCTACTAATCCAGAAACTACTACAAAGCCTCCTATTAATAAATAACCGGTTGATACTGCACTTGCAGAAGCGGCTGCTTGCGCAACTTTAACAGCTTCTTCTCCTAATCCTTCATTTAAAGCAATTGCTGTTTTTTCGGCCTCAGCTGACATGGATTTGAGAAATAAAGCGGCTAAAAAGGCTCCAACATTCCCACCAGCACCAACAATTCCTGAAATGGCACCTATAGCTTTTCTATTGATAAATGGAACAACTGAGAAGGTTGCGCCCTCAGCCATTTGCACAGTTAAACTAAAAGCAACTAAAAACAAGATACCTGCTACTAAACCAGTAATGGTAGAAAAGATAGATAGCATGATACCTTCGGCTGTTAAGATTCCTGCTAAAAATAATACTCTACCACCTAAGCCTTTCGATTTTCCAAATTTATCTCCAAAGAAACCACCTAATGTACGCGCAAAAATATTCATTAAGGCGAAGGACAAAACGATATTTCCCGCAGTGATTCTTTCTAACTGAAAGGTATTTTGGAGATAATCATCCATAGTACCATATATGGTGAGTTCTATCCCAAAGCAAGCTGCGTAAACAAAGAATAATATCCAAACCCTGTAATCTTGAATAGCATCTCCAAAACTAACTTCATCTTTCTTACTTGCATTCAATTCTCCTTTTTCTCTCAGTTCTTTAAAATTACCTTCTGGTGTATCTTGCGTAAAAAAGTAGTATACGAATCCCATTAATGCGCATATTGTACCAGCTGTAATCATAGAGTATCTCCATGCATCAGTTTCTGCTACGCCAAAACTTATTACTATTGCAGCAATTAAAGGCATACCCAAGCGATTAGCACCCCCACCCAGGTTCCCCCAACCTGCTGAAGTAGCATTAGCAGTTCCTACTACATTAGAAGCAAACATAAGTGAAGTATGTACTTGTGTAATTACAAATGAAGCACCAATAAAGCCAATAAAAAATCTACATATTAAGAATTGTAATGGGGTTTGTGCCAATCCACATAAGATTACAGGAATCGCTCCTAACAATAATAACCAGGTATAACTCAAACGAGGACCATATTTATCGCAAAGTTTACCTATGAGTAATCGAGCGAAAACAGTTCCTGTAACTGCTAATATAACAGAATTCCATTTCTGATCTGGTGTTAACCCCAGTTCTTTTACCACATCGGGCATGAAAG
>JBCDJE010000077.1:0-10972 GCA_038748185.1 Bacteroidota bacterium | reverse complement strand
ACTCAATACTTTAAAAAGTACTTATTATTTGAGTAGTTTCAAATCATTCATATAAACTAAAATCAACCCTCTGATCTTAAAATCTCTAATGGAGATTTATCGAGTATGCCTCTGTAATTGAACAAACCTAGAAAAAGCGTTGCGCCTGAAATAGCAACCACTAAGAGAAAAACATATCTTAAATCTGGATAGAAAGTAGTCTCAAAATTAAAAAAGGCAATAAGCCAACTGCTCAGCAGTGCTAATAAAATCCCCGAAAAAGAGGCCAAAGTGCCTAAGATCACATACTCAACAGCATTTATCTTTAAAATCTGCTGTTTTTTAGCTCCTAATGTTCTGAGCAATACACTTTCGTGTATGCGCTGATATTTACTGATTACCAATGAACCTATTAAGACTACCAAACCTGTAACAATACTAAAAAGCGCCATAAACCTGATGACAAAAGAGGCTTTTGCTAGTACGTCGTCTAATGTTTTAAGTATTAAACCTAGATCTATGGCGGAAACATTTGGGTACTGTTTTACCAAAGCTTGCTGTAATTGAGCAGATTGTTGATCGCTTTTTACCCGGGTGATAACTACATGAAATTGTGGTGCAGTTTCGAGTAAGCCATTGGGAAAAACTAATAAGAAATTTGTTTGCACACGATTCCAGTCGATATTCCTAAAACTGGAAACGGTGGTTAACATAGGTACACCTTGTATATTAAATTCTAGTTGGTCTCCGATTTTAACACCCATTCTTTGGGCAAAACCTTCATCCAAAGAAATATAAACAGAATCATTACCTAAATCACCATGCCAATTACCTGAAGCAAGTGTTTCAGAATCAATTAATGTATCTCTGTAGGTTACTCTGTATTCTCTGCTGTATGCCCAGTCTGGTATATCTGAAGTAGTATCTTGTAGGTTAGTATAGTTATTCTTTCCATTTACTTTTGATAACCGAATATTAACAACAGGAACTTGCTGAATGAGTGGCATTTCAAAAGAGGTAACCAATTTATGTACTTCCTCTTTTTGTGGTGTTTGAATATCGAATAAAACCAAGTTAGGTTGGTTCTCACTAGCAGATAATGATACTTTATTTAGTAATAATCCTTGGATAAAAAATAAGGTAGCAATTAGTGCTGTACCTAAGCCAATAGTAATAATTAATACAAATGTTTGGTTATGTGGTCTGTATAAATTAGCTATTCCTTGTCGCCAAATATAACCCCATGATACAGGGAAATATGTTTTTACTAACCACATTACAAAATAGGCTACACCAGTTAATACAGTAAATAGCAGGACTAACATGCCCATAAAAAGCAGTGCTTCTGTTAGATTTTGTACTTGCAGCAAAGAGAATAAAAAAATAAAGAGCACAATTATACCATAGGCAGCAATTTTTAAAGGATCAAATCCTTGTATATCTTCTTCAGTATCTGCTCTAAGTACTCTAAGTGGTGAGGTTTTTCTTATACCTAACAATGGAATGACTGCAAAAATAATGGCAACGATAATTCCGGTAAGAACACCTTGAAAAACAGCGAAGTAAGAAACTTGATAACTGACTTCTACAGGAAGGAAATCCTTCATTATCTCGGGTAAAAATATTTGGATAGATGCGCCTAAGGCAGTGCCAACTAAAGCACCTATAACTCCCATAATGCTTACTTGAAATAAGAAAATTAAAAATGCTTGTGTGCCACTCATTCCCAAACACCTAAAAATTGCGACTGAAGTAAGTTTTTCTTTTACATAAATATGTACAGCACTAGCTACACCAACACTACCAAGTAAAAGAGCAACAAAACCTACAAGATTTAAAAATTTGGTTAAATCTGAAAAAGTCTCTCCTACCTGCTCTTTTCTTTCGTTTACCGTATCTGCTCTTAATGATTCCATTTTTAATAAATTTTTTGCACTTTCACTTTCAATAACTTGATCTGCATTCAGGTCTTCTCTCAATTTAAAATAGAGCGAATAATTAATTCGACTACCTTTTTTTATTAAGCCAGTGCCTTCTAAATATTCTGCAGGAATGTAAACGGTTGGGGCAATAGTGGCATTTAATCCAATTTGTCCGGGCGCTTTTAATAGCCTGCCTTTTATTAGAAAATTTAAATTTCCTAACCTAATAGAATCTCCGGGTGCAGCATTATATTGGATAAGTAAAGTATTATCTACCAAAGCATATTTTCCTGATTGAAAGCCTTTAGCAGCTTCGACTGGTTCTGTTTCAAACTCTCCATAAAAAGGAAAATCTCCCTCTAATGCTTTTACTTGCACAAGTCGTGTACCTTCATTTTTGGGGAAATAGCACATAGAAGCAAAACGTGTCTCTCTTGCAGTTGCTACACTCATTGTATCGAAATAGGTAAAAGCCGAATCACTAATTGCTTGTCTATTGTAAATAGCTATATCAGCACCTATTAGCCCTTTGGCTTGGTTATCTATTTCGGCTAACAAATTATCTCTAAAAGAATTTATGGCTACTAATGCCGCAATGCCTAGCGTAATAGAAGATATAAAAAGCAAAAGCTTACCTCTACTTTTCCTACTGTCACGCCAAGCCATAGTCAATAGCCAAGGGATGTTGTATTTACTATCTTCTTTTTTCAATTTAAAAAGGGCTTAATTGATAAAATAAAATTTTTCATCCGGTTTTACTTCTTTCTACTACTGAGTCAGATACGAGCTTTCCTCCTTTAATTCGGATAATGCGTTGCGTTTTAGAAGCAAGCTCCAGGTCGTGAGTAACTAAAACCAAAGTTGTTCCTTGTTCTGTATTAAGATCGAAGATAAGTTTTTCTACTTTTTGTCCGGTTTCAGTGTCTAAATTGCCAGTGGGTTCGTCAGCGAACAAAATTTTAGGGCTGTTAGAAAAAGCCCTAGCCAATGAAACTCTTTGTTGCTCTCCGCCTGAAAGTTGTGTGGGGTAATGGTCGAAACGATCCGCCAAGCCTACTTTATCAAGCAAATCCATCGATCTATTTTTAATATTTTTTTCACCTCTTAACTCAAGTGGAACCATTACATTTTCGAGGGCCGTAAGAGTGGGAATTAATTGAAAATTTTGAAAAATAAAACCAACATGCTGGTTTCGTACATAGGCTCTATCATCTTCACTCAGGTTATCTAATAAAATATTGTTAAGTGTGACAGAGCCTGAACTCGCCCTGTCCAATCCGGCACATAGTCCTAACAAAGTAGTCTTACCACTACCTGAAGGACCTACAATTGAAAAGGTAGCTCCTTCTTCAATACTGAAGTTTACGCTATCGAGTACAGTTAATAGGCCGTGGTTACTTCTATAAGTTTTTGTTAGGTTTTCTACCTTTAAAATAGCTGACATTCGAGGTTTTAAATTTTATCATGTATGCTTTCAAAAAAAATATGAACTTTGCACCTACTTGGTTCATTAACTTATTACAAAGTTCTTTTTTAATCTGCCTAAATTAAACACTTTATTTCCATGAATATAAAATTCAGTGATAAAAGGTTCATGTTAACACATCATTTTAAGCAATGGTCTTACAATACTAATAATTCAAGTGAATTACCATTAAAATCAATCACTTCAAAGAAACAGAACAAAGTTTCGGGTTTTCAGCTTATGAATATTTTATTATTTATTACGCTTTTAAATGCTTGTGGTAATAAACAAAATAAAGGAATTACTGATAGTAGTAATACAAATAAACAGGCAGAGAGTGGGCAAGCAGGTAACCCTCAACCAATTGATGGTTCAAATTCTCCACGTATTGTTTTTTTTGGAAATAGTTTAAGTGCAGGCTATGGTTTAGACGATCCTGAAAACCAATCGTTTCCGGGTATAATAAGAGAAAAATTAACTGATTTAGCACTTGATTACTCAGTAGTAAATGCAGGGTTAAGCGGAGAAACTACAGCAGGAGGTAAAAACCGGATAGATTGGATACTTAAACAATCAGTAGATATTTTTATTTTAGAACTGGGCGGAAATGATGGATTAAGAGGAATAGATACCAAGGAGACTAAAAAAAATCTTCAGGTGATTATCGATGTAGTGAAAAATAAATATCCTGATGCTAAAATTATTTTAGCAGGTATGGAAGCTCCACCGAATATGGGAGATGTCTATACTGGTGATTTTAGGAGTATTTATCCTGATTTAGCTGAAAAAAATAATATTGCTCTTATACCATTTCTCTTGCAAAATGTTGGTGGTGAGACACATCTAAACCAAACAGACGGTATCCATCCAAATGTTGCAGGGCATAAAATTGTCGCTGAAAATGTGTGGGCTATTCTTAAAGATATTGTCAATCAAGAAACCAATACTACATGATTAGCTTTTGGGAGAAGCAATCTTTTATAAATAGTGATTTTTTAATTGTAGGTAGCGGAATTACAGGTTTATCTACTGCACTTAGCCTGAGAGAAAGGTTTCCTAAAAGTGAAATTACGATACTAGAAAGAGGTGTTTTTCCAAGTGGTGCTAGTACCAAAAATGCAGGGTTTGCCTGTATTGGAAGTCTCACAGAGCTTCTTTCTGACCTTGAAAATATAGGTGATGATGAAATACTTGCCTTGATTGAAAGCCGAAGAAAAGGACTAGAAAAATTACGAAAAAGATTAGGCGATAAAAGACTAGATTATAAACAGTATGGAGGCTATGAACTTATTACAGAAAATGAGCTTTACGCAGTTGATAAATTAGAAAGTATGAATACAAAGCTTTTCCCACTATTTGGAGAACCTGTATTTTCATTAAAAAATGCGTTGATCGATGATTTTGGATTTAATAAAAAGTTAATAAAAGCGCTATTATTTAACCCATTTGAAGGGCAGATTGATACAGGTAGAATGATGCGATCTTTGCTGCAACTAGCAGTTTCTAAATTAATTAATATTTATACAGGAGTTACTGTAAAAAGCATTGAAGACGAAGGTGAGGTAGTACAAATACAAGTTGAAGATAATATAAATGAAGATGTATTTTTTCAAGCACAGAAAGTAATAGTTTGTACGAATGCTTTTACTAAAAAACTTTTACATAATGTAAATATTATTCCGGGAAGAGGGCAAGTTCTAGCTACAGCTCCAATTAAATCACTCAAGTTTAAAGGTACTTTTCATTTTGAAAAAGGTTTCTATTATTTCAGGAATTTTGGAAAAAGAGTCATTTTTGGGGGTGGTAGAAATCTAGATATAAAAGGAGAAGCAACTACACAAATAGGAAATACCGATTTGGTAATTAATACCCTAAAAGAAAAGTTACAACAAATTATTTTACCTAATCAAGCTTTTACGATTGAACATACTTGGGCAGGTATTATGGCATTTGGAGCACACAAAAATCCCATTATTAAACATATATCTAAAAATGTAGTTGTTGCAGCTCGTTTAGGTGGCATGGGCGTAGCAATTGGAACAAATGTGGGAGAACAAGCATCATCACTAATAGCACAATAAAAAAAACCGAATTAATATTCGGTTTTCTTATCGTGGCTAGCAATTTCAACGTCATACTTCTACGTTTTCTTTTTCTGTTTTTTGTAAAAATTGAGTGGAAACAAATCCAGTCAATCCATTAAACTTCACTTTTGCCCAACCACCATCTATATCTATAATTTCAACTATTTTCCCTTTGGGAATAGGATCAGAAACTTTTTCAGCACTTGTATTATTTTCTGCTCGAATATTTAAGGAAGATGCTGTTACTTCTGCAAAACCTCCATTTTGTAATGATTCATTTTTTTGTGTAATAGTTTTAGTAAGCTTATCATATTCTGGCTGTTCACCTAGTATTTCTAATGTAAATCCTCCTTCACCTGCGATGCTAACCAGTTGACTAATTACTTTACCAGAACTGTAAACATCTTTATAACCATCTCCATCTATATCAATATGTCCTTCTCCTAATAAAATGCATCCTAAAATATCGGTATGGTAATTTCCTTTGTGAATCAGAATCCAGCTTCTATTTTTAACTTGGTCACTGTCTAGTTCTTGGATGTGGTAGCTTTCAGGGTATTTGTCAGAACTTCGCCTAACCGCTCTATACTTACCTGTTGGAATACACGAAATTTTTGATTGGTTATTTCTCCAAGGAAGCTCTAAAGATGCAGCTGCAAATATCTCCTTTCCCGTGCTATCAAACAATTTAAATTCACCTAAGACTTGTTTATCGGTATATTCATTTCTTTGTAAAATAGCGTGCATAATCAATGTGTTTTAGTTTAAGATAATTTTCAAAAAACCAACATTCAATTATCAAACACTTATAAATAATAAGCATTTACATATTTATGAAACGATACTCATGTAAGAAAAAAAAAAATAACGAAGACATAAAAAAAAGAAGATAATTCATTTGCCTATCATTTTAAATTGAAGGTTGTAATTGTAATTATTTTTAACCTTTTAAAGATTAAGCCAATAGGTGAGCTTTGCTACTACTGCACGACTCTTTACATTTAAATTTGAGGCAAAATAGTTATCAGTATAAACTAAGAAGAAATCGGAAACTGGTTTAAAACGATATTGTAGCCTCGCATTAATGTTAATATTATCTGTTTGGTCATTATACTGAAAGAAGGTAGTAAGGAACAAATTTCGGGTAAAAGTAATATCGAATCTGGGACCTAATAACAAAATGGTAGCACTCGCATAAGGTTCTGGCATTTCAATACGATTGTAAGCAAAATTTAGAGTAGCCAAACCATATTTTTTAAACCGATAATTGAGTGTGCCACTAAAACTAATAAGACTCCCTTCGAAAAACTGACCAATTTGAGATTGTATCTCATAGTAAACAGCATGTCTTTTATCAGATTCATAGAAACCTGTAAAGTTTAAATAATTGTAATCATTACCTTCTGGCAATGGTACTCCTTCGTTAAGTCTAGTGGGATCAAAATCTTCAAATAGATAAGTGTACTGGTGTTGAAAACCAGCTTCTAATCTTGAAGTATTACTAAAATCTATCTGATAGTATAAATTCAAATTATGATCTGTTTTTCCTAAATCATTCGTCCAAATAAATTCTGTTTCGAAGCCAGGTCCATGGCTTGTGATTGCTTTGTTTGGATAAAAGGTATAAGCTGCACCAGGAGAAATTCGCTTGAAACCGGTTCTTGGCACAAAGCCTACCTCAGGATTGTATTCCTCACCAATAATAGAATGATTCCATGTTAGCCTTACTGCGGGAACATTATAAGTTAACGATGCACCGTGAGCAAAAGCCTCATTATTTTTTTCATCTGGAGTGAAAGATTGGTGGTAAAATACTTTACCCGACCAACGATTATCTGCTGATGCATGGTTATAATCCAAACCTACCACCCTATTATAATCTTCAGAACCTAATGAAAAACGATCTGTATTACCATCTCTAAAGTTTTGCTTATTAATAAAGATGGCTGAAATATTGGACCTGGTAAATACTTGCCTTTGTAGAGCTGCTACAGTATAATTATAGGATGGTAAACCTATGCCATCGTCTTTTGCTGCCTGCATAGTCATAAGACCCATACGCCAGTTTTTGTCTATCCTTCCACTTAATCGAGCGCCAAAATTGATTTGGTTTTGTACATTCTGTCCTGTAGTTGAGTCTAAGGCAATACCAATTCTTCTTGAAAAAAATGGTCTAATTCTATCGTCACCAAAAGAAGCAAATACATCGGCATTTTCTAGGAAAAACTGTCGTCTTTCAGGGAAAAATAATTCAAACCTTGTAAGGTTTGTTTGTTGTACATCAACCTCTACTTGCGAAAAATCGGGGTTAATTGTAAGATCAAGATTGAGTGAAGGGGTTACAGCTATCTTGGCATCTGCACCAAAGTCTCCTGTAGATACAGTCCTTTCATCTTCTGTCTGAAAATCACGACTCACGCCACCAGAAAGATAAGGAATAACAGCTATGTTTGCACCCGGTTTGGGCAATGGTTCATTGAAATGTAATTCTCCTCCAAATGCCAATGAAAGTAAAGTTTGATTTCTTGGAATATGTCCCCAAGTTGATCTTTCCCCAGATTTACTATCAAGTCTATAAAAATTAGCCCGCCAAGTTGTACCTCCTTCTTTGTAGCGCAATGTTTTAAATGGTATTGCCATTTCAGCAGTCCAGTAACCATCGTGTATTTTAGCTGCCGAATACCATTTATTATCCCAAGAAAGATCAAAACCAATATTACTGCTAGAAAGTCTGTTCCCACCTGAATTACCTGAAATCAAAGCTTCTCGTTGCACGCCAAACGGATTGATACCAAATAAAATACCATTGGTTTGGTCCATAAAAGGATCTAAAACTACAGTGATTACATCGTTATGTGAGCCTCTGAAATCTCTTCTTAGAGAGGTAGTCACATAATCTCCTTTTACGGGATCTATCACTTTAAACCCAAAGTACATAAACTCATCGTCATAGGAAACTTTAACCTCTGATCTGGTATAGGCAATTGCTGTATCGAAGGGAAAATATTGCCAGAAATCACTAGCAATTTCAGCTTCTTTCCACATTTTTTCATTTAGTAATCCATCTATTTTTAATTTCTCTTTAGTTTTTTTTATCTGTAAGTTTCTTACTTTGGGTATATTTTGTCCATTGGCATAATACCTTACGAAATATAAACTAAACAAGAAGAAAATAAGTGAATAGTAATTTTTAGACATTATTTAAATGTTAAACCAGTAGGTAAGCTTTAAAACAAGTGCACGGTTTTTTACATTGAAGTTATTGGTTCGGTCTCTAAAGTCGTAAAAGTAATTATCAGTATATACCAAAAATAAATCGGAGACGGGCTTAAATCTCCACTGTAGTCTTGAGTTAACATTTATATTACTAAACTGACTATTGTATTGTAGAAAAGTAGTAAAGAAAAGGCTCTTAGTGAAAGTAAAATCTACCCTTGGGCTAATAAGATAAATATCGGCATCTGAGTAAGGCTCAGGCTGGTATATACGATTATAACTGAATGTACATGAAAGTGTGCCATAAGGTTGTAGCCGGTAATTTACTTCCCCACTAAAACCGAAAAGTGTTCCATCATAGTATTCTCCACCAATTGTTTCTAGTTCGTAATTAAGCGCTTTTCTTTCGTCTGAGCCAAAAGACATAGTATAACTGTGGTAAGTATAATCACTACTTTGCGGAAGTTTTTCACCACCTGACCTTGAAGGGTCGAATGGGAAAAACAAATAAGTGTAATCTTGTTGGAAACTTAACTCAAATCTACTCAGGTTTTGAAAACTTACTTCATAGTAAAGGTTTAGTTGCCGATCGGTATATTTCCCATCATTATTCCAAATATTTTCTGTCTCAATACCAGGCCCATGACTGACTATATTTCCTTGTTTAGGGAAAAACAGATATTGTGCTTCTGGGTTAAAACTTCTATAACCCCGCCTAGGCGTAAAACCTACTTCTGGGTTAAAATCATCCCCAATAAAACGGTGTGTCCAACCATAGCTAAGTTGTCTGGTAGTATAATTTATACTCAATCCATGCGAGTAGCTATCTGTCAAATTTTCGTTTTGAAAAGAATGATGATAGAATGTTTTTCCAAACCACTTATTGTTATTAGAGATATAATTAAAATCCAGCCCTGCAACTCTGTTGTAACCTTTTTCAGATGTATTGTCGTTATTCGACAATTTACCAGTAGTTTGCTTATTAATTAAAATAAAGCTGAGATTAGATTTTTCTCCTACTCTACGTTGTATAGCTGCTACTGTATAATTAATACTTGGTAATTGTATTTGATCATCTTTTGCTCCTTGCATCGAAAGTAAACCTATCCGCCAGTCTTTATTAAGTCTACCGCTAAGTCGTGCTCCCATGAGGATATCATTTTGCACATTTTGCCCTGTTATAGTATCTATTGCAACACCAATTCTTCTGGAAAAAAATGGACGCTGATCATCAAGACCAAAATTGGCAAACAAATCTCCGTTCTCTAAAAAAAATTGCCTTCTTTCTGGAAAACTGATTTCGAACCTATCTAGGTTAGTAACCTGCTCATCTACTTCAACTTGCGAAAAGTCAGGGTTAAAAGTTAGATCGAGGTTTAATGAAGGGGTAATTGCTACTTTTGCATCACCACCAAAATTAAAATTACTTTCTGTACTTTGACCTTCAAGGTGATTTTTATTAATCCCTGAAGATATATAAGGAATAATTGAAAAATTAGCTCCTGGTTTTTTAGTTGGTTGATCCCATATCAGCTGACCTGTCATGCCTAGGTTATAAGGTCTTAGGTTTCTTGAAAGCGGCATCCAACTTGATCTTTCTCCTGTCTTACTATCTATTCTATATAAATTGATATTCCAAGTCTCTAACCCTTCTTTGTACCTAAGCGTTTTAAATGGGATAGCTATTTCAGAGGTCCAGTAATTTTTATCTGAATAAATCTTTGATTCAGCATACCATTTATTATCCCAAGAGAGTGATAAGTCTCCTCTTATAGTTCCACCATTGGCTACAAGTCCTTCCCTTTGTACCCCAAAAGGATTCACACCAAACATAAAGGCATTAGTCTTATCTTGAAATGGATCTATTAGCACACTTACACCATCATACCCTCGCCCTCTGAAATCTCTTCTCAATGATTCAGTGACATAACCTCCTTTTTTAAGATCGTGGCAAATTAGGGCAATGTAGAGATTTTTATCGTCGTAACTAAGTTTAAACTCTGTATTATTTACAGCAAAAGAAGTGTCATATGGAAAGATTTGATAAAATGATGTACCTATGTTTGCATCTACCCAAGTATCTTCATTTAAAATACCATCTAGCTTAATTACATCGACTGACTTTTTTAAAGTAACTTTTTTATCTGTACTAGTAGTAGCAACCTGCCCTGAAACATAATGCCAATTGCATACAAGCAAAAAGCTAATATGCAAAAGCCATTTCATTTCCCTAGTAAATAAAGTCATGTAATTGTTTGTAAATAAGCGTAGATGGTTAGTGTGTTGTTTGAATCAATATCAAAGTT
>JBCDJE010000076.1:0-11003 GCA_038748185.1 Bacteroidota bacterium | reverse complement strand
TTGAAAAATCGTTCAAATTAGTCATCTAATAAAATTGCTTCATTACCCCTTTTATGTCTCCACAATAACGAATAGTTGCAGAACTATTCATTGCAGTCAAAGGCATTTTAAATCTATATTTCAATTCAAATACTGCTCATGAAAGCCCACAAGTAGGTTCTGCTATTTTTTTTAGAAAAAAATACATCTCACTGTCACACTTTTATTTTTTCTGTCTTATACCAGTAAATATCAAGAAAGTAAGACTTAAAAAAGCGTCATTCTGACCAAAAAAAATGAAGAACCTAAGAGCTATTATTCTAACGATTACAGTAATGATTTTCAGTAATAAAATTTATGGACAAGATCCTATGCGGCTTTGGATGAGTTATCGTGCACAAATTAGAGTTACCAAAGAGTGGCGCATTTCAGCAGGACAATCCTATTTGTTTAGTGAAAGAGCTGAAGAACTGTCAAGTACCCAAAATGTACTAAACATTATATATAGATTAAACAGCAAAGTGAATTTTGGGATGGGCTTTCAAACATCGAAATCGATGACGAATCTTAATCAAGCCGACAGAAATCGTGTAACAGCAAGGTTTAACTTAGCAAATAACATTGAAAATTATCGCATTAGTCATTCTTTTCGAGCCGAGTGGCATTCTCCTCAAAGAAGCAAATATGAATATCGACTGAGATATGGATTCAGAATACACAACAGGAAGCTGAGGCTACCCCTCAAAGCAAGACCTTTTATCACCAACGAATTTCACTATTATCTTTCTGGAGACCCACTCTGGTATCGCGACGATGAAGGAGAAAGGCTAGTAAGACAAGCACCCCGCGGTGTTCACGCACATAGAATTACACTTGGTGTTCGCATTCGCCCTTTCAGAAGATTTTATACTACGTTGAGCTTCATGCGACAAACCGAATTCAACGCAGGTAATAAATATCGAAGCATTAATGTAGTGGATCCCAGAAATGGTAGAGTTAGGAGAAGATTCAACAATTTTAATGTAATAAATATAAGCACCTCATATCGCATAAACCTAGATAAGTAATAACTACTAGGAGCTTTACAATAGCTATCTAATTACAATTTATCCATCAATTTTTTTAATGTATTTTAAATTTTTAGAAACTATGAATTCTATTAAAAAATCAATCATTTGCCAAAATATCAAATCGTTTAATATTGATAATGCAAACATTAGGAATTATCAACCTATTGCTGGTGACGTTGCCATTTTTGAAGTGTTAGCACTTGGCAGTTTAAATGCCATCCAGAACGAAGAAGGAAGAAATTGTTACATTTTTACGGGAGACAAAATTATGCTGTCTTTCGGCAACCGATATGCCAGCAATCAATTTGAGGGGTATGTACCAGAGGGATACTCAGATGAATACGATTTGATTGGCAAAGGCGGTGTAGTTGGTAAAGTACATTCAATGGCTAGCAGGTTAGAATTAAAAGGTCCTACAAAATTAAGATTGGTTGGGTATGCGACTGATCATGAAGGAGAAGTAATTAATACAATTTACCATAGTGGGTCGCAAGTTAAGTTCAATGTAAATAAAGCTCGATCCTACAAGACCATTCTTTCTTTGGGCTCAAGTATGGATAGTGGTAAAACTACATCGGCAGCGCATTTATGCAGGGGGTTAAAAACAGCCGGTTTCAAAGTTGCCTATATAAAACTAACAGGTACTGTCTTTAATAAAGATAGGATGCTTGCAAATGATTGTGGCGCTGATGCAGTCGCAGATTTTTCAGAATTAGGTTTCCCTTCAACCTATCTATGCTCGCTCGATTGTCTCATGAATCTTTATGAAAGCTTACTTTCAAAAGTAGCATCCGTAAAACCAGATTATGTTGTAATAGAAATTGCTGATGGGTTATACCAAAGGGAAACGAATCAACTATTAAATTATCCATTATTTAGAGAAACGATTGATCATGTAATGTTATCTTGTGGAGATAGCCTTGCAGCAAACACAGGCATCCAAATGCTCATGCCTTTATTCGGTCATCGCCTTTTTGCTCTTAGTGGTATATTTACCACTCGCCCACTATTGATTCAAGAAGTTGAAGCACAATGTAAGCTCCCTGTACTCACCTTAGAAAAAATGCAGGAAGAACAGGTATTAATGGGCTTACTCACTCAAAAGCTAAGAATTACCGCTTAACTTTTCTTCCCCTGATTTTAAAAACAAAAAGATGCAATGTCCATGAGCAAATAATCATTGACTTAAGAGTTAGTCCATTTGCTCATGGTAGTTTCCATCTGATCACTAAAAGCAATTATAACAGATGAAATATTCACAAAGCTCGGCATTGGTTTTAAGCATCATTGCCATCCTAATAGTCATGTCTCCTATAATTGAAAACTGGAAAGAAAAACCGGAGGATAGCTTTCCTTTGTCTTACTATCCTATGTTTTCTAAAAAGAGAAAAGAAGTATATAGCATGTATTATTTTGTAGGATACGATTCGCAAGATAATCGACATAAAATACCCTATAAGATAGTGGGAACCGGAGGGTTCAATCAAGTAAGACGACAGATACGCAGGGCTGCAAGATCAGATAACCCTGAAGCACTCACTCATAAAGTAGTCCATAATATAGCCAAAAGAAAAGACTACCCATTTACAGAGTTAGTGAAAATAGAATTGGTAAAGGGCTATTATCATCTCGAAAACTATTTTTTGAAAAACGATACCTTACCCGTAAGAGAATCATTTATCGCAAGTCAATTAATTGAGAAATAATGAAACTAATTAATGATATAAAACAATTCTGGTTTGCTCCTATACCCCCTGAAAGGCTTGCTATTTTACGAATAGCGACAGGATGCTTCAGTTTATGGTATTTACTTGACCGATTTGAAATGTTACAAAAAGTTGCAGCATCAGGTCTGGAAAATTTCAAACCAATTGGGTTACTATACTGGATGGAAAAACCACTATCAGCTGAAGTGTTTTGGTGGATATCCATGATAGTCATCCTGTTTAATATACTCTACATACTAGGATGGAAATTTAAAATTACTGGGCCAATTTTCGGAATTTTAATGCTCTGCTTTTTTACGTACAGAAATTCATGGTCTATGATCTACCATAACAGAAACGGAGTGATCCTACATATTTTAATCTTAGGGTTAGTAGCTTCAGCAGATGCTATTTCACTAGATGCTAACAACAGGAAAAAGCGCGGTAAAAAAGCTTTTAAAGCTAACTGGCAATATGGCTGGCCTGTTAAATTAATATGCTTAGCAACAGCATGTACTTATTTCCTTTCAGGCGTAGCAAAATTAGCTGGTGACTTAGCTTTAGCGTGGGCAAACGGCAGTGCAATGCGCGCTCAAGTCGCTGTTGATGCTATCCGTAAATCGTTATTAGGCGCTGAAACAGCGCCCCTTTTCGATTTTATTTATGAACAGACTTGGCTGTTTTTTATAATGGGAACGCTCACGTTTGTACTGGAGCTGGGCGCTCCTTTTGCCTTAATTCGAAAACGTATAGTAATTGCGTGGGTAGCACTTACCTGGATGATGCATTGGGGTATTTTCTTCATCATGGGAATTACCTTTCACTATCAAATGAGTGGATTAATATTTCTATCCTTCTTTGCATCTGAACAAATTTGGTTTAAGCTAAAGCATAAACTACAACAAAAACAGGAAAAACTTGTGGCATCCAACCGTCCTATAGTACTTTTTGATGGGATATGTAATTTATGTAATGCTTCCGTTCGTTTTGTGATGGAACGCGATACAAATCGTAAGTTTACCTTTGCCTCACTACAGTCTGAAATTGGTAGGAAATTGCTAGATAAATACCAGCTTCCTCAAAATATGTCATCGATTATCTTAATTAGCGATAATAAGGCTTATCAAAAGAGTGATGCTGTATTACGAATTAGCAAGCAACTTTATTTCCCTTGGAATTTAGGAATAGCCTTTTTAATCATTCCTCGAGTTGTCCGCAATTATGTCTACAATTTTGTAGCAGTAAATAGGTATCGCTGGTTTGGGAAACAAGCATCTTGTTCGCTTATACCAGCACAAGAGAAAACGAGATTTTTAGATTTACAATAGATGAACTTTCGCAATTTAATTTGGCCTTTTACTAAAATGCATGTTGGCAAAATCGTACTTACTTTTGTAGTAAGTACGATTGCACAACTGCTTATAATTGTATTGCCTATCTATATTGTTCAATCATTCGATTTGCTTTTTGGCATCCAATCGCATAGGGCAAAAGTTTTTAGTTTTTTACCGGATAGTTGGCTAGCGTCTTTCCATAATTACTTTATTCTCTTTACAATCATCCTAGTATTACGTGGAATTTTTGATTTTTTTGAAAGATACATTATTGGTTATGTTGGTGAGTTACACCTGGCTTATCTCAGGAAAAAGATATTTGCACACCAATTAAAGATGAATATGGATATATATGATAAAAAAGGCTTTAGCAAATATTTACTTCGCTATAGTGGTGATCTTTCAAGTATTCAATCTTTTATAACCAAAGGGCTTATCCGCTTTTTAAGCGATGTTATTTTGTTAGGTTTAACACTACTAGTTTTTTTCTGGATTGATCAATTTATTGGTATTACTGTGCTGTTGGTAGGCGCTATTTTAGCAGGTATTACCTATTGGTTAAATATAAATCTCTATAAAGTTTCTTTAAAAAGAAGAAATACCAAATCGGGGCTTTTAAAATTTGTAACAGCACGTTTGCAAAGTATTATTACTATTAAAGCTTTTAATAGGGTAGCTCCAGAAACAACAAAGTACGAAAAGCGCGTTGACCGCTTATTAGTATTAGGGAAAGAATATCAAAAAATAACTTCTGCTATTGGTGCAATTATTCCATTTGGGTTATACTTAGTAATGGGTGGAATTATGCTGGGCTGCTGGGCCTTTAAAAATAATTCCGAAATTACAGTTCGGCCAGAATCTTTCTTTTTAGCATTGTTACTCATGATAACCATTATGCCCGTTTTTAGGAGGTGTTTTAGGGTAAACATCATCTGGCGGAATGGTAGCATATCTTACAGAAAACTAGCTGAAATTTTGCTGCTCCCCAATGAACAAACAATAGAGAAAAGCCATTTTAGATTAAAGAAAGGTGAAATTGTATTACAAAATATATATTTCAATTATGAATGTGATCAGCAATATCTGTTAGATAATTTTAGCATAAATATCCCTGCGGGAAAAATGACGGTAATTAAAGGAGAAAATGGTTGCGGTAAAACTACACTGCTAAAGCTAATAAACGGAATCTATCAACCAGATAAAGGCAGTATTAAAATTGACAATATTCCTATTTCAAATTTAGACCCCAAATCATTAAGAAAAAAAATAGCAGTTGTAACAGATCAATGCATGCTACTCGGAAAAACTGTTTTTGAAGCTATTTCATATAGTCGAAAACCTTTAAATAGATTACCTGCATCTCAAATGCTAGAGATGCTTGGCATAAGTAGTTCACTTGAATTAGACGATCCTATAGGAGAACTAGGTACTAATTTATCTAATGGGCAAGAAAAATTACTGATGTATGCCCGTGCCTTTTTAACTCAAAAGCCCATTTTGTTATTAGACGATCCATTTGTGCATTTAGACGAAGTTGCTACAATAATGGTTGTACAGTATCTAAATAAGATAAAGTCTAATCGAACTATCATATTATTTACAAGTGAAAAAATCCCAGAAAGACTTAATATCGATGCTATTTGCGAGCTTAAAAAACAAGCTAAATTGATAAGTCAGCTATCATAATAGAGAAAATCACTTTTTTTAGGTTTCATTTTTAAAGACTGTCTCATTCACTTTTTAAATTATAGAACTTTACTCTTGAGAATAAGCTAAATAGAAATTCATATAAATAAATTTTTGCTTATTATGTAGAATAAACTTCTGTACTTTTGTTAAATTGTGGGTTAGTTTATTAGATACACCAAGTATTAAATTGGTATAATTTGAAAATGAAATTAATTAATATCATCCAGCGTACACTACTTTTTACTTGTGTCGCACTTATGTGGGGTTGTCAAGAAGAGTTACCAACGGAAATAGCATTAGCCTATGAGGATTTACCTGAAATGATAGATTTTAACTATCATGTAAAACCTATTCTTGCTGACCGTTGCTATGCTTGCCATGGACCTGACAATAACACTCGTGAAGCTGATCTACGCCTTGATACAGAAGAGGGAGCTTACTCAACTTTGACTAGTAATAAACGGGCAATTATACCGGGTAATTGGAGCAAAAGCCACGCTTTCCAAAGGATAATTTCTAATGACCCGAATGAAGTTATGCCTCCTCCAGAATCTAACCTTTCACTTACTACAGAAGAGATTGCCACGATCGCTAAGTGGATTGAACAAGGAGCTGAGTTTAAAAAGCATTGGTCTTTTATCCCTCCCAAAAAAGAGGATGTACCTGAAGTAAAAGCCCTAAATGAATTTATTTATAATCCAATTGATAATTTCGTAGCAGATCGATTGGAAAAAGAAGAGTTAGCCCCCTCATCAGAAGCAGATAAGGAAAGACTTTTACGCCGCGTTACGCTCGATCTAACCGGTCTACCTCCAAGCATAGAAGAGATGGACGCTTTCTTGGCGGATGATACTCCTGAGGCTTACGAAAAAGTAGTAGATCGATTATTAAGCACTGATGCTTACGGAGAGCGAATGGCAATGGAATGGATGGATGTTTCCCGTTACGCAGACTCACATGGTATGCATGCTGATGGCGCTAGGTTGATGTGGCCTTGGCGAGATTGGGTGATTAACGCTTTCAATAAAAATATGTCTTATGACCAGTTTATAACCTGGCAATTGGCAGGTGACCTATTACCCAATGCAAATCGTGAACAGAAACTGGCTACTGCTTTCCATCGCAACCATGCTATGACAGCTGAAGGCGGAGTGGTAGATGAAGAATTCAGGTTGAAATATGTATTTGATCGTGCCAGTACCACTTCCACCGCTTTTTTAGGACTCACGTTAGAATGTGCCCAATGTCACGATCATAAATTTGATCCTATTTCACAGAAGGATTTCTACAGCATGTCTGCGTTTTTTAACAATGTACGAGAGCTTGGCATGACTGGTGACGATGGAAATTACGGACCCATGATGCTCTTACCTAATGATGACCAAAAAAAGGCAATAGATTCCCTCAACAAAGAAGTCGATTATCTTTTTACTGAAATGGATAAACTTGCTGAAAATGAAGAAGCATTGAAAGGTTTTATAGCAGCATTACCTTCTGATAAATCCATAAAACTTCCAAAAGCAGCAGGCTATTTTCCTATAGAAAACGTTACAAAAACAAAAGATGCAAAAGGGAATAATCGCCAAATAATCGATCAGAATAGAAAAACATTTGTAGCTGGAGAGCCTGAAATAGTTGAAGGCATAAAAGGAAAGGGAGTACATTTCGATAATGAGTTCGAATACCTGAACCTAGAAGAAGTTGGATTATTTGAGTTGAATGAACCTTTCTCTGCATCTGTTTGGATTAAGCCCGATGGGGATAATAAAATTCAGACCATTATGGGTACTTCCGGCGACAAAAATAATTTTTGGAGGGGTTGGGAATTTTATTTAGACAGTACTAACCATCCTGCAGTAAGGCTGGTCCATTCATTGCCACATAACTTATTACATCTAAAATCTAAAAAAAGCATTCCAACAGGTAAATGGACACAACTTGCCTTTACTTATGATGGTACTGCTCAAGCCAGAGGTATAAGTATTTTCATTAATAGTGAACCTGTTACATCAGAAACTATTTTCGATCAACTTTATAAAAGTATTAAAACTATTCGGTCAGGTACTCATGAACCTGTAAATCAACCTATCAGAGTTGGTAAAGCTTACAGAGGCTTTACAGGTGAGTTTGGCATTTATAAAGGGGCAGTAGATGAAATTCATGTTTTCCACGAGGCGCTTACCAAAGTAGAAATTAAGCAACTTTATGCTGAAACACTTGGGCAAGATTTAACTATGCTCAATCAAATGCCTGACGCATTAAAGCAAGAATTGGTACTAAAAAGAAAGCATAAACAATATGATAAAATTCAGAAAGATCTACAAAAAGCACTACAACAAAAGCTAACTATAGTTAGTAGTATCCCCGAAATAATGGTAATGGAAGAAATGCCAAATCCACGCCCTATGTTTATACTGGCGAGAGGGCAATATGATGCTCCCACAGAACCTGTTCAACCCGAAACCCCCGAAAGTGTATTAGCATTTACAGAAGATTTACCTAAAAACCGTTTAGGGCTCGCGAAATGGTTGACCAATCCTCAAAATCCACTTACAGCAAGAGTTACCGTAAATCGTTATTGGCAAATGCTATTTGGTAGAGGACTGGTAGATACACCACACGATTTTGGCTTGCAAGGTAGCCTTCCTTCCCATCCGCAATTGCTTGATTGGTTAGCTGTCAATTTTATTGAATCTGGTTGGGACATAAAAGCAATGATGAAACTGATGGTGATGTCTGCGACTTATCGCCAAGCCTCTATACAGAATGAAGAACAAGTAAAAACTGATCCAGATAATATACTTCTAGCAAGAGGCCCTTCAAAAAGGCTATCTGCAGAAATGATTCGAGATAATGCACTGGCAGCCAGTGGTTTGTTAGTTAAGCAAGTTGGTGGAGCAAGTGTAAAGCCTTACCAACCTAAAGGGCTTTGGATAGAAAAGGGTAGCTTTTCCCACGAATTACTAAACTATGAACCTGATGAAGGAGATAGCCTTTACAGAAGAAGCTTATATACTTTTGTACGTCGAACTAGCCCGCATCCGGCTATGGTCGCTTTTGATGCGCCAAATCGAGATGTTTGTACCATGAAGCGGGAAAGCACCAATACACCTTTACAGGCTCTGGTTTTACTCAATGATCCACAATTTGTAGAATCTTCTAGGGTAATGGCTGAGCGTATACAAAAGCAAGGTGGTGATAACCTTTCTGAAAAAATCACCTACGGTTTTAGGTTAGCTACTGGCAGAAAACCAAAAGAAAAAGAAATAGATATTCTTGAGAATATGTACCAGCAAGTTTTTAAACGATTTAATAATTCGCCCATACAAGCCGATTCTTTACTTTCTGTAGGTAGTTACCCTGTTAATAAAACCTTTGATAAGTTAGAAACTGCTACTTGGGCTGTATTATCAAGTACTTTGCTCAACCATGATGAAGCTTATACAAAAAGGTAGAAAAGTTTATAAACTGCTTTTTGCCTATATAGCAACAGATTAAGATAATAAAAAATCAAATAAATGGATCATTGTCGTAATTACGAAAAAGGATATAGTCGCCGCGACTTTCTCACCAAAACCTCACTAGGATTAGGAGCTGTTAGTTTAGCATCTCTTATTAATCCTTTTAAGGCATTTTCTAGAAGTAGTGTTGCACCACCAAAACCACATTTTGCTCCAAAGGTAAAACGGGTAATTTATCTATTTCAAAGTGGCGGCCCTTCCCAAATAGAATTATTCGACCCTAAGCCGTTACTTCGAGAAATGAATGGAGAAGAGCTTCCGGAATCCATTCGTAAAGGACAGCGATTAACAGGAATGACAGCAGGGCAAGCCTCTTTTCCCCTAGCCGGCTCGCAATTCGATTTTGCGCAGCATGGTAATTCTGGCGCTTGGGTAAGTGAACTCATGCCTCACACAAGTAAGGTTGTAGATGAGCTCTGTTTTGTAAAGTCAATGTACACCGAGGCAATTAATCATGATCCGGCAATTACTTTCATTCAAACAGGTTCTCAATTTTCTGGAAGACCTTCTATTGGTTCTTGGCTAAGCTATGGCTTAGGTAGTGAAAATGAAAATCTCCCTGCTTTTGTAGTTTTAGTAACCAAAAATAAATTCGGGCAACCATTATATGCACGTTTGTGGGGGAATGGTTTTCTACCATCAGAGCATCAAGGAGTACAGTTTAGGGCTGGAAAAGATGCTGTTTTATACCTCAATAATCCTCCAGGGTTCGATACAAAAGATCGTAGGATGCAACTTGATTATTTGAAACAGCTTCAGGAAATCCAACATGAAAGTTTAGGCGATCCGGAAATAAATGCTCGCGTTGCACAGTACGAGATGGCATACCGTATGCAGGCAAGCGTACCTGAGATTATGGATACCGCTAAAGAGCCTGATTATATTTATGAAATGTATGGAGATGATGCAAAAGAACCTGGTACATTCGCCGCGAACTGTTTATTAGCGCGTAGACTTGCTGAGCGTGGTGTGCAATTCATTCAACTTTATCATCAAGGTTGGGATCAACATGGTAACTTACCTAATGCTATTAAAACCCAAGCAAAAGAAACTGACCAGGCTTCAGCAGCTTTAGTGATGGATTTAAAGCAAAGGGGTTTGTTAGATGATACTTTGGTAATTTGGGGCGGAGAGTTCGGACGAACGAACTATTCACAAGGTAAGCTCACCAAAACCAATTATGGTCGAGATCATCATCCGCGATGCTTCACCATGTGGATGGCTGGTGGTGGAGTCAAAAAAGGATTTAGTTATGGGGCAACTGATAAATTTGGTTATAACGTTGCTGAAAACCCTGTGCATGTGCATGATTTTCAAGCAACACTTTTACACTTGTTGGGCATCGACCATGAAAGATTGACTTTCAAATTTCAAGGGCGTCGCTTCCGACTTACAGATGTCCATGGAAATGTAGTGAAAGACATTCTATCTTAAGATAAACATCAAGAATCTTGGGTTTCAAATTACTTACACCTTTAATAAACATTCAAGTAATTAGAAGGAAAGGACTAAAGCACTTTCACTAAATCCACATAATTATCCTCGGTTTGTGCGACACAGAACTAGGTTAAGTTTTTCATAAATTATACTGGGTAGCATAGATGTGAAGTTGATATGTTCTGGATTTGACATTGGCATCAACTTCACAACAAATATCAAAATATTTAATCAATCCTTTCCATCTCAACCCAAAATGGAAATATT
>JBCDJE010000075.1:0-11042 GCA_038748185.1 Bacteroidota bacterium | reverse complement strand
TGAGTAAAGACTTAGCCCTTGAAGGGAAGTCTATTTTTATGGCTACCCACAATATTTTTAATGCAGTAGAAGTAGGTACAAGAATTGGGATCATGAAAGAAGGAGTACTGGTCCATACACTATCTACGGAAGAAATAAATGCAAACCAACTACAGCAATTATATCTAAAAACGATTTAAATTATTTTCCTCAAAATGAAGAAAATTTTACTGATTATACTAGTTATTTGTATTTACAACGCCTCTTTTGCTCAACTCATAATTACTGGAAAGGTAGTAGATCAATTACAAGCAGAAATTCCAGGAGCCACCCTTACTTTTAAAAAAGAGGGGGTTGATCAAGGAGTAATATCCGATATAAACGGGATGTTCGAAATTACCCTTTCTGAAACTGGGGAGTATATGTTGGAAGCAAGGTTCCTTGGCTATGACATATATACTAAATCCTATAAATTTTTGGAAAATAAATCCTATAGTATTGGAAATATCGTATTGAATGAGTTAGCACAAGAGCTGCAAACAGTAGAAGTACTTGGCCGCTCGCAAAAAGACTATAACAGCGAATATTCATTTTCAGCAACTAAAATCGCGATTAAAAATCAGGAATTACCTCAATCTATTTCTTCTGTTACTAAAGAATTAATAGCCGATAGACAAGCCTTTCAACTGGCAGATGCAGTTAAGATTGTGAGTGGTGTAGCTCCTTCTAGTTTTTATAATCAATATAACATACGAGGCATTAGCCAAAATGAAGAAGGGCAAATAATAAACGGCTTGCGCACTCGCCAGTATTATTTCTTACAGCCCATAACTTCTCACATCGAAAGAGTAGAAGTACTGAAAGGGCCTGCTTCTGTTTCTTTTTCTAGTGTAGACCCCGGAGGGAGTATTAATATGGTGACGAAGAAACCCTTAGCAGAAGATCGTAAAGAAATAAGCATGAGTGTAGGGAGCTTTAGCACTGTAAGAAGCGCACTTGATTTTACAGGATCCTTAAATGAATCAAAAACGTTATTGTACAGGGTAAATGCTGCCTTTCAAGAAGCTAAATCATATCGTGATTTGATTACGAACAATGCATTGTTGTTTACCCCTTCCATTAGTTACATTCCTAACAACAAAACGGCGATCAATGCTGAATTGATTTATAGCGAAAGTGAAGGCAAATTAGACCGGGGACAACCCATATTTGGTGCAACGGCTGGAGTAACAGATTTGAATAGTACACCTGTAAGTTTAAACTTAGGTGCTCCTGACGATTTTTTTGATTCTAAAGAGCTGATTATTATGGCCAATCTTGTACATAAGTTTTCAGAAAAGATAGGATTTAACGCATCTTACATGAAACAAACCTGGACAGAAGACTTGCAAGAACATAGAACTGTGGGAGCATTCGCACCAGATATAGAAAATCAACCTATTGCCAGTCTAGCGGCAATGCGGTTTGTACAAAGACAGCAATTTTGGAATATTGATAATTTAAATGCCTATTTCAACTTTAATTTCAACGTAGGAAAAGTAGAAAACAAACTTTTAGTAGGGTATGATCTTAGTAGTTGGCACAAAACAAAAGGCGGAGGACAAAATTCTGCCAGAGGTTTTTTGTTAAATGACGAAACAGCTGTTCGGAGTTTCGATGTAGCAAATGCTGAAAATTATCAAACCATTACTATCGATGGAAATATCTTACCAAGGCCCAATGTCAGTCACTTTGACCTTGATAATCCATCATATACCATTAGCAACACGCAAGACTACGTCATAAATTCAATATTTGCTATTCCTTCAGCCCTCACCACAACGTATGCGATTTACATACAAGAGCAACTAAAGCTGGGTAAGTTTTCAGCTTTATTGAGTTTAAGAAGAGAGTGGTTTGAGGACATCACCAACTACGATGCTCCTAATGAAAGAAGCTTTACCAACACAGCCACTATACCAAGAATAGGATTAACCTATGAAGTAACCTCTAACATCAATGTGTATGCAACTTATTTGGAAGGTTACCAACCTCAGTCCAATACAGTAACGCTCATGCCAAGTACTTCGGCATTTTTCTGGGATCCGAATTCACCCGCACGTTTTGAACCTCTAATCAGCGATTTGAAAGAAATAGGCGCGAAAGCACAGTTTTTTGATAACACCTTCACATTAACTACAGCTGTATATGAAATCAATCAAGAGAATATTCTAATGAACGCCAATCTTCCTGATTTTCCCGATTCACTTGTTCAACGCGGTGCTGACAGAAGTCGAGGATTTGAAATAGATATAGCAGGTTACATCTTACCAAATTGGCAAGTGAATGCTTCTTATAGTTACATCGATGCCCGTATTATAGCAGATCAAGATGAAAGTCTCGTTGATCAACGCAAAGAAAATACGCCTGTGAACAGTGCCAATCTTTGGACACGATATAACTTTTCTCAAAATTCTGTATTAAAAGATTTAGGCATAGGCTTAGGCTTACAGCATAGCGGTAGTAAAATCCCTTGGTTTACCAGAGAGTTTATTGTGCCTGACTATACCATAATGGATATGGCTTTATATTACACTCCGGTAAGTTCAAATATACAACTGGCATTAAATGTAAATAACTTGTTTGATACTTCCTATTGGATTGGCGCCCAAAATTATCTTCGATTATTTCCGGGGGCACCACGAAATTTTTTATTAACCGCATCTTATAAATTTTGAGCAGTATGCAAAAAAAAGGTGTATTACTAATTGCCAAACAATTTTGGGCGAATACTTTCAAAATCAAATCTGTGTACTTGTTATTTGTAATAATAAGTATGCTATTCATCTATGCTACCTACAGTGGATGGAAAAACTATATTGTACAAAATGATATCCGGTTGCATTTCCAAGAAAAAGTAAGGCAAAGTTGGGAAGAAAATCCCGATAAACATCCTCATCGTATGGCGCATTTTGGCTCTTTTGCCTTCAGATTGAAGCACCCTTTATCGATGTTTGATTTTGGAATGGAAAGCTTTACGGGCAATGCTGTCTTCTTGGAAGCCCATAAACAAAATACGGTAAACTTTTCTGAGGCAAGTTTTTCTACCGGCTTACTACGGTTTGGAGAAATAAGTATGGCAATGGTACTTCAGGTAATTCTTCCATTGCTTATTTTCTTTTTAGGGTTTGCTTCGGTAGCTTCTGATAAGGAAAATGGTACTTTAAAAATAATGCTGATCCAAGGAGTTAGCTGGAACGAGATATTGCTCGGCAGGTCACTAGGACTATTCGGGTGTGCACTTGTGTTCTTTTTCCCGATAATGCTTGTTACCGTGTTCTTACTACTTCTCTCCAAAGATAATCTGTTTACCCAAGAGGTTATCTTACGATATATAGGTATTTGCATCAGTTATGTAATTTTCTATCAAGTAATTTGTATGGTTACTGTATGGATTTCTGCTACGAGTAAAACCTCCAAAGATTCTCTGGTAAAGCTTTTAGCAATTTGGTTGGGCTTTTTCATTTTATTACCCAAAACTACCCAAGCTTTGGGCAATTATTTTTTTGAATCACCTTCAAAAATAGAATTTGAAGCTGCAATTGAAAAAGAACTCATTCAAGAAGGGGATAGCCACGATCCGGATGATCCGCATTTTCAAGCATTGAAAGATTCTCTACTGCAAGCCCATAAAGTAAGCTCAGTAGAACAATTACCATTCAACTACAGTGGTTTCGTGATGCGAGAAGGCGAAAAAATTAGTACAGCTGTTTACAACCGTCATCTAGGTAAATTATTTCAAACGTATCAAAAACAAAATAATTTAAGCAGACTCATCGCTTTTATCAATCCTTATCTAGCTATTAAGGCAATTTCTATGTCGTTTTCAGGAAGTGATTTTAGTGCTTATGTAGATTTTCAAAAACAGGCAGAAACGTATCGTTATCAGCTAGCCCAAGAAATGAATGAGCTTCAAATAAAATACATTAGCAATAAAAAATTAGGACCTAATGATGTCCCTTACTCAATTAGTAAGAAACATTGGGAAGAATTTCCGGATTTCAGGCATCAGTTTGTCTCAATGGGAACCATCATTAGTAGAGAAGGCAGTTCTATAATTGCCTTATTAGTTTGGAGCATTTGCTCAATAGGGTTCATAGTAAGCCAATCTAGAAAATTAAAAGCGATTTAATTATGTATACATTGTTGATAAAGCAATTTGTTTTATCCAAAACAGTACTATTTTCTTTTCTATTACTCTTTACTATAGGATTGATTAGTATTCTTATTGGAAAACAATTTCTCATAAAACAAGAGAAAACAATTGAAGCAGTAACTGAACAGCAAGAGCAGCATATTGCTAGAAATGTAAGTTTCCACCAAAATGATTTAGGGTTACTACTCTATTATGTGCGTTTTGCTTTGATAAATACACCAGAAAGATTATCCGCTTTATCGATAGGGCAGAGAGATGTCAATCCAAGTATTCAAAGTGTTACAATCCGCAACCTAGAAGGGCAAAAATATGATACGGATTTAAATAATCCATCGAACTTGCAGGCTGGTAACTTAGATTTTGGCTTTGTGATCATTTATCTTTATCCGTTACTTATTATAGCGCTTACCTTTAATTTACTTTCAGAAGAAGTTGAAAAAGGTACTTGGCGTTTAGTTGCTATACAATCAGTTTCCAAAGGGTTGTTTTTAGTGAAGAAGTTATCCATTAGGGCACTTTTAACCTATATATCATTTTTTATACTCTTTTTATTAGCTGCTTTCATAGTAGCTATACCACTTACTGAAGCTTTAGTAGTATTTTTTCTTCTTAGCTTGCTGTATCTCACTTTTTGGTTTGTTTTAAGTTTCTGGATCATCTCTTTTCAACAATCATCTAGTTTTAATGCGCTTGCATTACTAGCCCTATGGGTATTTCTGGCAATTATGCTTCCAGCCGGGGTCAATAACTTTTTGGCGAATAAATACCCTGTACCAGAAGCCCTGAGTACCATGGTACAGCAAAGGGATGGCTATCATAAAAAATGGGATATGGAAAAGGAAGGAACTATGAATAAATTTTATGCACATTATCCACAATTCAAAAAATATACATTGCCCCACCAAGGTTTTAGCTGGTTGTGGTACTATGCAATGCAACAAATGGGTGACGATGAGGCCTTAGAACAGAGTATAGCGATGAGTGAAAAAATAAGACAACGTGAAAAAGTGAGCCGTTGGGTTGCTTGGGCAGTTCCAACTATGCATACCCAATTGCAATTCAACGATATTGCTCAAACTAGTTTACAAAATTACATCCGGTTTCTTAATAAGACGAACGAATTTCACGAAAAAATACGGCTCTATTTCTATCCTAAGATATTTGAAAACGCACCTGTTTTAGATGAAGATTGGAAAAGCTTTACTCCAGAATATGTAAGAGGTGAATATAGTATAAGTTGGCTTCATGTGTTTGCTCCACTTATATTGATCATCAGTCCTATACTCGTATTTAGTATATACAACATCAGAAGAATTTGACAATACTACTCAAAAAATTAACCAATACATCAAAAGAATTGGCATGAATTATTTTCAATTAACGAAAAACACATTTTACACTAAGTTAGACCTACTGGGTTCACTGGCAAGTGCCTTATGCCTCATCCATTACCTTGCGACTCCTTTCCTCTTTATTGCTCATGCTAGTACGGTAGGACATGCTGAAGCGAGCCCATTTTGGTAGAGTATATTGATGTTTTCCTGCTCATCTTTTCATGTATGGCTGTTTACTGGACAACGCGAAAAAAATCGAAACAATGGATGAAATATGCGTTCTTTGCCAGCTGGTGGCTCCTTTCCTTCATTATTTTCAATGACAAACTTGGCCTCTTCCATTGGGCAGATGAAGCCATTTACTTACCATACAGATGATGACTGGCCGATGCAAAGGGTATATCCTGTAGTACAGGCTTCTTAAGTACATATTAAGAGAGGGTATGATCAAACCTTAAATAAATGATAATTCTCCTTAAGAATAAAAGTGATAAGATTTAATATTAGGAATTATCAATCGATAATGTATAGCTGTGCACTTACAATTTTATTAATGATAAATTAAATGCAACTATATTGCATTTAATTATTTATTTTGCTTACTTCAAGTATTCAAAATTATGTTCATTAGATTTAAACATAGTGCAGCCATCATTCTGTTATCTGTTTTTACAGGTTATCAGTCCTTTTCGTATCTGCACCTGAATGAACATCATCATGAAGAAACTCAGGAACAGTCAAGTGATCATGATTCCGATGATCATAGTGATGCGACCGAATGTGAACTCTGTAAGACTTTTTTGGGTCAAGATTATGTTGGGTATCAGAAAACGTTTGTTCCTGTATTTGAAAGAAGCTTTTTATTTGAAGTAATTCATGACAAAGTATTAGTAGAACACAGTGAATTTTATGCCAACCTAAGAGCACCTCCATTCAACAAGGTATAATTGGATAATACCATTTCCACATCTAGCTAAATTAACAAACAAACTACATCATTTTACCTTGATGAAATATTTTTCATTATGGTTATTGCTGCTGTTTAACGCGGCGGTAACCAATGGTCAGTCAGGTACCAGCACCACGGTATTTGCTTCTGATTCGGATGCTCCCTTAACAGGAGCTGCAATTATTGTTGAAGACAACCCCAAAAAGGGGTGGGTCACCGATATGAATGGAAGGGTAAGTTTAGACATTACCCAACCTACCGAAGTAACTGTCTCATTTATCGGTTTCCTTCCAAAAGTAATTACTATTTCCCCTGATGAAAAAGCAACGGTTATTTTACAGGAAGATGCTTTGGGTTTAGAAGAAGTAGTGGTTACAGGTTCGTTTAAACCGACCACGGTTGAAAACTCTTTGTACAGGGTAGCGTTAGTTACCAGATTTAATCTTACTGAGGTGTTAATGCAAGATGATTTTACCATGGTAAAAAATCCAGGAAAAGAAAATATGGAAATCATTACCAAAAAAGGAAAGGAAATCTTATGCTATAAAGCTAATAGCAATGCCAAAAGTGAAGGTACTGCTTATGAATTGGAGAATGGTGAAATTATTTATATTCCAGAGTAACAATATGAAAAACATACTTTTACTATTTTTCTTTTTTTACAGCATCCATGCCTTTGGTCAAGATACCGATCAGAATTTCCCACCTCCCGATCAACCTCCGGAAATTAAGGCTACTTTTAGTAATAGCCCTATAAAAATTGATGGAAAGTTATTAGAAGAAGCCTGGCAAACCGCAACAGTAACCAGCGATTTTTTCCGCATGGAACCTAGGCAAGGAGGGGAGTACAAGTACCAGACTCAGGTGAAATTACTATTTGATGACCGAAACATTTATCTGGGGGTTTTTTGTAGAGATTCGTTAGGAAAAAAAGGGGTTCGGGCTCAAGATTTACGTAGGGATTTTAGCTGGGGCGAAAATGATATTTTTGGCATTCAACTAGACCCGCAAAACCTTAAGCAATATTGCGTTTCTTTCCAAACTACACCTTATGGGAACCAACGCGACTTACAAAATTTTAACGATGAAAATACAGATAACGATTGGAATGCCCTTTGGTCGGTACGCACCCATCAGACTGATTCGGGGTATTATGCAGAATTCTCTATCCCTTTTAAATCTATTCGTTATGAGCGGAAAACACTATCAGATTCGGTAGTTTGGGGGATTACTTTTAGCCGATTAGCCAGAAGGGACTATGAACAAACCGTTTTTCCAGCAATCCCTCAATCTTTTTCCCCTTACCGTATGACCTATGCAGCAAAGTTAAACGGATTAAAAGTACCAAAGCCCAGTGCAAATATTCGGGTAGAACCTTATCTCTTATATCAATACGATCGTAAAAATGAAAATAACGAGCAGTCCAACAATAGCGATGTAAAATTGGGGGGAGATGTAAAATGGGCGATTAATCCACAATCAGTCATGGACTTCACCTTTAATACCGATTTTGCCCAAGCCGATGTAGACCGTGCTGTAAACAACCTGGAAAGGTTTAATATTTTTTTCCCCGAAAGAAGGCAGTTTTTTCTGGAAAACTCAGGAATTTGGGCAGGAGCAGGAGATCAGTCTATTGTACCGTTTTTCAGTAGAACGATAGGTTTGCAAGGCAGTTTTAACGCTAACCCGGCTCGTATTGACGCTGGCATGCGGTATACCATGCGAAATGAAAAACGGGCAATTGCAGGGTTATACATTCATCAAGCAGAAGAAGGCAATACCCAAGCGGCTAATTTTTTTGTAGGAAGATACCAACAAAACTACGGAAAGGAAAATAATATAGGTATGATGTTGACACATCGACTTGATGAACAATCCAACGAACTGGGTAGAGCTGCAAGCAATAATTCTACTTTAACCATCGATGGACTTTTTCGCCCTAAAAGTGAACTAACAGTCTCTTACATGCTTTCTGCATCGAGGGACAATTCTAACGATACGCTAGGTTTGGCAGGAAAACTTTTTGCAGGCTATTCTTCAAATAAGTTTTATGCCGGTTGGCTCACCAATTTTGTAAGTAAAGAGTACAATCCTGATATGGGTTTTGTTTTCCAAAAAAATGTGATCCAACACAACCCTGGTGGGTATTTCATCTGGCGGCCAAAAAATATTCCTTGGATAAGACGGTTTGATCCCGGATTATTTATTAACTACTATCATGATGCCTCTGACCCTGGAAATTTTCAACAGGCTAACATCTATTTATTTCCAATTTATCTCATACTTACCAACGGCAGTTTTTTAGAATATGCCATATTTCCTACTTGGCAAAATATTAACTTTGCCTTTGCTCCTTTAGGTATCACCATAGCAGAAGACAATTATTATTATACTAGGCATAGGATTAGGGCAAACTCTGACAGATCCCGTAAATTTTCTATTTCCTCTACCGTAGACTGGGGAAGTTTTTATAATGGGGAGCGATTCACTATTGAAGGTGGAGCACGTATTGCCCCAATACCCCATATCGCCTTTACGGCAGATTATGAATTTAATCGCATACAAAATTTAGGAGAAGCTTCTGAAGATTTAGAAACCCATTTAACTACTATTGGGGCAAGATTTGCTTTAAACCCACGCTTACAGTTATCTGCATTGTACCAGTATAATTCTTTTGATCAACTTGGTCGATGGAATGTTAGAGGAAGCTGGGAATACCGACCTTTATCTTTCTTATATCTCGTCTTTAATGACACTCAAATTGATGGACTGGAAAACCCTTTTGAGGAACAACAATTTATAGGAAAAATTACTTTCTTAAAGCAGTTTTAGCAGGCTTACACCAATTCAACCAGTATATTTCAAAAAAGTTAATAAATAAAGTTATGTTAACTATTTATTAAAACTTAAAGGTATACAAATAATGAAAGGCCCATTTAAAACACTTAAATAGACCTAAATTTTAATTCCAATAAAAATACTACTAAAGAGGATTTAAACTACCTCTAACTCAAAAATATCTTTCTCTAGTAGTGATACTAATATTTTCAGTTCTTCCATAGCTTCTTTATCTTTATTATTAATTACACGATTAATAGCAGATAAAATATTAGCCTTAGTTCTTTGAACACGTTTACCCCTGTCTTTGATAAACTCTATACCTTGTGCATTAAATATTTCGCGTGCTCTATCCTCGGCTGATAATTCTTCAGGCATCCCTTCTTTTTTCTTTTCATCTTTTTTCGTCCTAATTTTCTCAGCTTTAAGCTTTAAATCTTTAACATTATGCACCTTGGTTCTAGGATCTGCCTCAGATATTAATTGCACCAAACCTCTATTCACACGCTTGTCGCCCGACAAAATCTCTTGCTTCAATTTAGGGTTAGAACCTCCAATAACTTCTAAGCCTTTTGTAAACTGCGCATCTCGCTTTATAGTGTTTTTACTTACTTTAAAAACATCTGCAAGTTTTTCAGAGGTCGGAGTACCACTTTGACCTTTAGAGAGCACATATTGATAACCTCCTTTCTTCTTTTTTAATCGTTCATATTTATACCCTCTAAAATAACTTAACTGAAACGGATTTAAATTTCTACGTCCTAACTGGTTATCAATCATCCAATCTTTCGCCTCATCGGTACTTTTAAAATTCTTTATTTCAATTGCATAATCGATCTTGTTCTTTACACATATTTTGTAGCGGTTATGTCCATCTACCAAAATATACTCTCCATCGCGATCCCAAACTGTAAGAGGGTCTCTACAACCTTCTTTAATAATGTTTTCTTCTAATTGTTCGTATTCTTCTTTTGTAAGTGGAGTAATGAAATCTTTCAATTCAGGAAAAATTTCTATTTCTGGGTTAATACTCATAATAAGCGTAATTATAGAATTAAAAAAAGAGACTGAGTTATATGTTATATGCTTATAACTTTGTTAAAAAATAGATGTACTTCAAAAACACGGCTAATTGCTGTCAATGTTGCCATATTGACTTAAAAATTAATTGTTAATAAAGAAATTATAGTTCAGTAAAAGAGGATCTACTATATATAAGATTTATCAAAGCTCCTTTTGGATAAATAATTAGGTATTTTTTAAACCACTAAATGGTGGACTTTTTTTATTTTGCAATAATAACTAATTGCAATTAAAAATGTGCAAGAAAGCTAAAAAGAAATACTGTTTTCATGAAATATACATATCAAACAATCACCTTATCTAACGATATTTAATTGCTAAAAAATAGATCTCCACTTTTGCTTCAATGATGTATAAATATTTCTTTCAACGTCAAAAAAGCCTTTCTGAAATAAAAAAATGTTTGCACGTAAAATCTTTACTTATGACGCTATTCTTAATAGTATTTGAAGAAATAAGATTAATTGAAAAAAGCCTAAATGTAGCATTTAGGCCTTTAGTACAATGCTTAGTAATTAACATTGCAAGATCAAAGATTTCCACATTTAAGATAGTGTTTAGTATTAATAAGACAATAGAAAATATAAATAAAATTGTGTTTATTTGAACTTATTAAGAGTTCCACATTGTTATAAAAAAACCTTTGTAAATTACAAAGGCTTTT
>JBCDJE010000074.1:0-11107 GCA_038748185.1 Bacteroidota bacterium | reverse complement strand
CCAGATATGGAACTAGCTGTTCATAGACTAGGAAGGATTTGTGAGATATGGAAGCTTTTGATAAACCAGATAACAGTATTGGAAACAATGACTCCACTTGATTTTCTTGATTTTAGAAACTTACTAGTTCCTGCATCTGGATTTCAAAGTTATCAGTTTCGTTACATCGAAGCACTATTAGGTTTGAAAATGGGAGGAAGGCACGGTAAAAATTATTATATGCAGCAATTTAAGTCTAAGCATATAAATGAATTAAAGGATTATGAAAACACGGAAACTCTTCTTGATTTAGTTAATAAATGGTTGTCTAGGTTTCCCTTTTTTAAAGGGCATTATTGGGAAGATTATGAGTCACTTAAATCAGACAATAGTTTTTGGAAGGACTACTTCTTTCTATATGGTGAAAGTTTATCTAATGGAGAGAATAAAGAAAAAAAGTTAAAAGATTTTAGTCTAAATTTCATGGATGATAATAACTCAGACGAATTTACTTTACAAGTAAATAGAACGGCATTATTTATTATACTGTTTCGAGATTATCCTTTATTACAACAACCTTTTAAAGTAATAGATAGACTGATTGAAGTTGACCAGTTAATGTCTACTTGGAGATATAGACATATGACAATGGTACGTAGAATGATTGGAATGAGAACAGGGACAGGAGGAACAACAGGAAAAGGTTATTTAGAAGGAGCAGCAAGTCATAACCATATATTTAATAATTTTGCAGGATTATCAACATATTTGATAGAGAGAAGAAATTTACCACGCTTACCAAAAAAACTTATTGCTGAGCTGAGCTTCTTAAAAAGGTAACATATGAAAATTGAAATAATAACAGCATTAGTATTTGGGTTGGTATATGTTTTTTTTACATACAAAGTAAGAAAAACCTCCACTTTTGATTCCTTCGCTATCGGAGACCGTAATATTAATGGGTTCTTTATTTTTGCCAGCTTATCTGCAACAATAGTTGGTCCTGGGTTTTCATTAGGATTTGTTAGTGAAGGTTTTAGTACTGGATTTTTATTTGCAATATTAGCTAGTGCTTATGGACTTCAAATGATAGTTGTTGGTAATTATGTAGCTCCAAGGATTAGAAATAAGTTCCCGAATGCTTTTTCTTTGGGAGATATAGTAGGAGGTACGAACTCACATAATGATAAATATTTGCAACTTCTATCAGGTATAGTTTCTTTTTCTATTTGTGTAGGGGTTGTAGGAATACTTACTAAAGCAGGAGGAGACATATTCAATGTGTTTTTAGGTATTTCTCAAAGTTATGGAGCTATTTTGATGACAGGGATAGTAATTGTGTATTCTTTTTTTGGTGGAATAAAAGCATCTATTTTAACGGACACCTTTCAATTCATTCTTTTTATAATACTGATTCCGCTATTATTTATTTTTCTAGTTACTTCTGAGCAGTTTGAAGTTCAATCATTTATAAGTCAATCCAAAAGTCTTACAAAAGGTGGTTTTGATAGCCATACCTTTACCTCCACTCTTGGATTGATTGCATGGTTTGTTTTTGGAGATATTTTACAACCACCAATACTAAATAGAGTTTTAGCTTCAAAAAGCAGTTCTATTTCTAAAAAGGCATTTATCTATACAGGAATCTTTTGTTTTTTTTGGTTAATATTAATGACAGGTCTTGGAATTACATCGCATTTAGTTATGGATTTATCAACGGGTAGTGACCAAACACTTCTCTTGTTGGGTAAAAACTTTTATCCTCCTTTTCTGTATGGTCTTTTTATTATTGCTATGTTGGGCATAGTTATGTCAAGTCAAGATTCTATTATTAATGCTGGGGCTACAGTTTTTGCAAAAGATATTTTACAACCTTTAGCTAGAGATGGAATCTTAAATAGTAAAAAACAGTTACTATATTCAAGAGTAGCTACTGTATTTATAGGTTTTGCTGGTCTTTTAATATCATTTTTAGTGCCTTCTATTTTACAAGGATTATTATTTCTTGCTTCTATATGGGCACCAACTATGCTAGTTGTAATACTAGCATCTATTTTTTTAGAAGAGCATTATTCACAAGTTGGAATATTATCTATTATTACAGGGTTTACTTCTTCTTTATTGTGGACATACTCCTATTATTCAGAAATGATACCATCAATATTAATAGGTATACTAATCAGCAGTGTAACATATATAACAGGACATAAATTTTATAAACTAAAAAATCTAAGAACATAAATAATGAAAAGAGTATTAACAGGAATTCAAAGTTCAGGAAAACCACACTTAGGTAATATTTTAGGAGCAATATTGCCAGCTATAAAGTTATCTCAAGAAGATAATGAATGTTTCTTTTTTATTGCAGATTTACATTCATTAACAACAATCAAAGATGCTAGCTCCCGCAAGGATAATGTTTATTCAGTCGCTGCTGCATGGTTGGCATTTGGTTTTGATACTGAAACCAATATCTTTTACAGACAGTCTCATGTTATCGAAGTGTGCGAATTGACTTGGTATTTAAGTTGCTTTATGCCTTTTTCACGTTTAAGCTTAGCGCATTCTTTTAAAGATAAATCAGATAAGTTAAGAGATGTAAATGCAGGACTTTTCACGTACCCTGTATTAATGTGTTCTGATATATTGATGTATGATGCGGAAATTATTCCAGTAGGTAAAGATCAGCAACAACATATTGAATTTGCTCGTGATATTGCACAAAAGTTAAATAGCCATTATTCTAAAGAACTATTTGTAGTACCTCAAATTAAGCTAGATAAAAAGGTGATGACGATACCCGGAATTGACGGCCAGAAAATGAGTAAATCTTACAATAATTACATTGATATATTTAAGTCAAAAAAAGAACTTCAAAAGGATATTAAAAAGATTGTTACTGATACGAAAGGTCTTGAGGAGCCAAAAGACCCAGATACTTGTAATGTATTCAAATTGTATTCATCTGTTGCAGATGAGAAAAATATCGAGGAGATGGCAGCTAAATACCGTGGTGGTAATTATGGATATGGTCATGCAAAAAATGAGTTATTTGAACTGCTATGGAATAAATTTGAAAAGGAAAGAGAAAAGTATAATTACTATATGAACAATATAGATGAACTTGAACGTTTATTAATAGCGGGAGAGGAAAAAGCAAGAACAGTAGCAAAAGGTGTGCTAGAGCGAGTACGTGAAACTTTAGGTTTTGATTAAATCCAACCTTCATAAAAACATAAAACAAAAATGGTAGAACTAAAAAAAGTTGCTGACTTAATTAAGCACTCCGAAAAAAAAGTACAAGAATTAAAAGAGTTAGAAAAATATGGTATTAATAGAACGCTTAATGGGTTTTACTACATATCGCATTATTACCCATTGAGAGCAATGGATGAAGTCTCGCCAGCTAAAACTAAAGATATTATAAGTTCTTTAAAAGGAGCCAAGTTTGAGGCATACATTCATTTTCCATATTGTGAGCAAATTTGTACGTTCTGCCATTTTTATAAAAAAATTGACGGTAGGGAAGGGTTTGATCTTAAAGAAGATGAGGCTTTAAAGGCGGTTGAAAAAGAGATGCGAATGCACAAAGAATTCCATGGAGAAAAACTTCGTGTCCGATCTTTACAAATTGGGGGAGGAACGCCATCATTAATCAGTAATCAACGATTAATTAAATTACTCGAAGTTGTAACAGAATGTTTGGATATAGAGGAAGGCGCAGAAATTAAAACGGAGATTTACCCTAAGTTTTATGCAGATGGCGAATTGGAGGAAAAATTAAGAATACTTAAAGACTTTGGGTTTACCGAAATTGTTATAGACTTAGAAACAGGAAATAAAAAAAGCTTGGATTATTTAAACAGAAGAAACTCTTCTTTTGAAGCATTCAAAAATAATATTGAAAAAATAGTAGCAGCAGGATTTGATTCTATTATCTCCGCATTAATAATGGGAGTCCCTTATGAAACGTATGATACCTTAAAAGAAACTCTTGATTATATGATTTCTGTTCCTGAAATAAAGGTAATTAATACGTTTCCATTGATAGTTAGAGAGACAGACCCTATCAATAAACAAATGATAAGAATATCTGACTCAAGAATCACACCTCAATCTAGGGATGAGATGTGCGTATTTGCTAGAGATTATTTAAGAGAACATGGTTATACAGAAGGCCCAATAGCATATTTCCATCCTCCTGAGTATAGACCAGAGCAACAATCTGAAAAATTTGAATGTGTTAATTTAATTGGCTTTGGTATTTCTTCCTTTGGATATTTAAATGGAACTGATTGGGCTGGACAATACTATAATTATTGTAATCAAAATGACTATCTAGCTAGTTTAGAAAGAGATGAATTTCCTATATGGCGAATAGGAGTTTATGGTCAAGAGGAGCGAGCGAGACGTAAAGTTATTTTTGGATTAGCTAATGTTAAGACCGAAAACCTTGTTGATATAGAAGAGGAATATGGAATATCTATTGATAAAATATATGGTAAAACTTTTAATGCGCTTCTTAGGTTAGATTTAATAGAAATAGATAAAGCAGGACAGGGTGTTAAGTATACAGATAAAGGATTATATCGTTTAGAAGAAATTATGTATTTTTTGAGTAGTGATTTTGTAAAAGATAGATGCGATAATATGCCCGATAAGGTACTTGACAAAGAAAAATATAAAGAACTAATCAATCAGCATTATTACGTTACAATTACTAAAGAAGATAGATTGAAGTTTGAAAAATTTGAGGCTGAACAAGTAGACAAGTTTATGCATATGGTCAAATAATCTTTCTGTTTGTTGATTTATTTATAGGGATGTCCAGCTATTCTAACTAACAAGTAGCTGGACATTTCATAGTCTTTACACTATTACTAATAGTGTTCGTGTTTACACTTTTGGCTCACCCTGTTGGCACATTAATGTTTTCCCCACCAATAATGAGTGTTACAGCGTTAAGTGATTTTTATACCCGATAGCGTATGATACCACTAGGAATTTACTAGTATATGTACCAGGTGATTTGGCTGCATCTAATATGCTTAGAGTAGAAAATATTATAACGGGAAAAGCCTATGATATTCCAAGACAGATATGCCCTGCTACTATGACATTCCTGTGTATTGCTGATGTGACTTTTCGATGTCACATTTTACTAAGATCGAGCGGAGTATTTTTTTATTTTTCTAAATGACATTTTTTTGCGATTATTTATAAGTTGCTGTAAAACAGATGTTTAATTCGTAGCCGGCATTTCATTTGGATCCTCTGGATCTCCTGCAGACGAGCTGGTGCATCACCTTATTTTGTATGTCACAGATTTAATACTAATACACACATATATATACTGCTTTTCTAGGGATTGATGGAAATGATGGAATACCATTTCTTCGATCTGGTATACACACATTACCACAATCCAAGCTCTTTGTAGTAGTACGGTAATAGTAGAGGAGTAATACTCCTACCGTATGGAAAACCTTTCAGGTTTACCACACTATCGGAGTGCGACTAAGAAGTGTAAATTTTTTAGCCCAGAGCATGAGATTGACAGGGATTCTTATGCAATATATTATTACTATACATTTACCCTTTGAGGTTCTGAGGTGGCAGATTAATCTGTCGCCGTACTTTTGCTAAACTTGACCCTGTAATATCTCTGTGATATTATCAAGTTGATGGATTCAGTAGTTACCGTTAACAAATGGGGAAGAAGTTTAGGGATTCGGATTCCCAAGAGTGTAGCTAATGAATTACACATAACCGAAGGGCAGCAACTAACTGTGGAATTACAAGATAGTGGAGTAATGTTAAGTTCTTTACTTACATCAGACTGGCTTGTAGAAGGAATGACAAAGGAAAATAGGCATGAGTTGGTTTTTGGTGATAATTTAGTAGGCCGTGAAATATGGGAGTAGCTTCTGAATATATTCCTGACAGGGGCGATATTATTTGGGTGAACTTTGACCCAAAACGTGGCCGAGAACAAGCAGGGGAAAGGCCAGCTCTTGTTCTTTCGCCAGTAAAGTACAATCAGTTTGGTTTATTAGTTGGATGCCCTATAACATCCAAAATAAAAGGCTACAATACAGAAGTATTGCTACGTGAAGTATCTGACATACACGGTGCAGTTTTAACAGGACAGATACATACGTTTGATTGGGGATTTCGGGGAGTTGAGTATATAACCACAATAGATGAAAAGACATATAAAGTTGTTACCCAAAAAATAGACATCTTACTGAATCATTAATTTTTTGCTACTGCTATTTGATGGTTGCAGAATTTAGTAATCGTTCTATATGTTCATCTAACAATCCACGTATAGGACATTCTCTAAAAATTAGCTCCGTTCCTTTCACATTAATAACCATTTTATTGATGGTAGGACTTTCCACAATATCTCTCATATAATCTCGTTTAGCATTTCCCTCCAGAACTGCTAAATTGCTCTTACATCGCTTTGGAAGCCACATAGTAATTTCACCAGATTCTATTGCTGTGGGTATGGTAACCATTGGATTTATGTTAATGACAAAGAATGAATAGTCAAACGTCTATATGCGGGATAACATCAAATACCAATGTATCATATTCAGAGTTGATAGCCAGTGGATGGCCTAAGCCTATTATACACCCCTTTTCATCGGGAGGTGTTTTACTGATATACTTTCGGCATGTCTCATCTATCAGGATATGAATAGCGATATTGTCAGGTATATCCTTGATAGCTTCCACCAATTCACCTTTTGTTATGACCATTGAATTTAATGCCCTTTCTACTTTGGTCTTGTCCGTTTTTTGTATCATACAATAAGTATAACCTGGTAGTGGAAACACGCAAATACCACTGGTAATACTAGGTTACATCAATCTTGACGCGGCAAAGTAGAATGGTAAAATACTCATATGCAGATAGAACAGCACACTACTTTTCCTAGATTTCATATGACTGTAGAGATCGCAGAAGATAGAACTTATTGCGGACAATTAATTGAGTGTCCTGCTATTATTTCTGTCGGAGATACGCTAGAAGAATTACAAGGAAATATTAAAATTGGGTTTGCAGAGTATAGTGATGTTGTAGAGCAATGGGTGCGTAAAGGGAAACTAAAACAGACGATAGAATCGCTAACATTTGCCTAGATGAAATTTAGGCAGTTTGGTGTGTTTTCATATTCTACTATATTACCCCCATTATTTGTAGTAGAAATTGTGAGCATCCCTTCACCGTTTCTAAAGGAGCTTTCTCTATGAATACTGCTTTGCGTTTCTTCCAATCAAGAATTTTTGCATGCGATGCTAATGCAACACCTTTTGTGATACCGCCATTAGGAATACATATTTCCATAGGATACCCCTTTATCTTAGTGGTAATTGGGCATACCAATGCGAAATCACTCTTGTTAAAATCTTTTTTAGATAATACAACTCCAAACCTTTTTCCACCTTGTTCTTTCCCAGCATGTGGCGAAAAATTGATATGTATTATATCACCGTAAGTAGGGATATAGCCTACCATACTTCACGGCCAGTAGTAATGCCGAAGGCATCATCATCTTCAAAATAGGAGTGCATTATATCACCTGTGATCCCTTCCATCATCTCCGAAAGGGTGAGTTGTTTACTCCGTTTTGTTATTTGAATCGTCTCTTGTTCTATCTTGAGATGTAATCTGTCACCATCGTGGATATTTAAAGTTTGTACAAATGCCTTTGGGAGATGAAGACCTAATCCATTTCCCCATTTATTCACGGCAACTGATGTTTCCATATTTGAAGTATATACTTTTGTATATATCTAGTCAAGTAAACACTATTACCAATTCTGTCTCACGCTTGGACGATTTTAGCTCCAAAGCGTTTTGTTTTTCCAAAATTTATTGCGTTTTTTGACACATTATATATAAGTAATGTGTCATGGAAGATTGGTCACTTTTTGATAAGTATGGAAATCGTAAGTACCTCACTTTAGAGGAAAGGCAGCAGTTCTTTGAATCTGTACCTAAAGCTCTTGGTCGTGAACAGCGACCATTTGCCCTTATGCTATATTGGTCGGGGTGTAGAATATCAGAAGCGCTGGCCGTCCAAGTCGGCCACATAGATTATAGTAGGAGAGGGGTGGTGTTCAAGACTTTGAAACGGAGAAAAGATGTATACCGCTTTGTACCGCTTCCTGATGCGTACCTGGAAAAGCTGGATGATGTATATGACATCAAAGAGCGACAGAAGAAGCAGAAGAAAGATCGAGAAGAACGAATATGGAGTTTTAACCGCAAGAGTGGATGGCGACACATAAAAGCTGTGATGGGGGAGGCAGAGATCGAGGGAGTACAAGCTACCCCAAAGGGGCTACGTCACAGTTTTGTGATAGCTCACCAACAGAATAAGACACCAGCGAATATGATACAGTCTTGGCTTGGTTGGTCTACGCCAGCTATGCTGGGAGTATATGGTGCAGCTATTGGTCAGGAGGAAAGAAATCTAGCATCTGTGCTGTGGAACAAATAATTCTAAAACCGCCAGATTTGGCGGAATTAAAAGACACTAGAAACACTACTATATAATATGGCAAAGAAGATCGAAATACAGGGATACGATATACGGGTCAACAGTGATAATTATTTAAATATTACTGATATAGCACGGACGGGTGGGGGAGACATAAGTGATACTATCAGAAACTACTTTCGGCCACGAGTTAACATTGAATTTTTGGGCGAATGGGAGATAGTACATAACCCAAATTTTAAAACCGCCGAATTAGGCGGAATTAAACAGAACGTAGGAATGCCCAATTATTCCATGTCTGTGAAACGCTGGATTGAACAAACAAATGCCATAGGAATTGAGGCGAGAGCTGGTCGATATGGAGGTACATATGCCCATAAAGATATTGCTATCCATTTTGCTGCCTGGTTTAGTCCAACGTTTTGTTTGTGGATGATTAAAGAGTTTGATAGGCTTAAAGACGATGAAGCGCAGCGACTTGGTAAAGTATGGAATGTTAAACGTGAAATATCGAAGGCAAATCACTCTCTTCAAACCGATGCGATCAGGGCGAAGCTCGTTCCTGGGAAAATGATCGGCACACGGAAAGAAGGGCTATATTTTGCCAATGAAGCGGATCTGCTTAATATGGTTGTGTTTGGTCAAACTGCAAAACAGTGGAAAGCAGCCCATCCGAAGAAAAAGGGAAACCAGCGTGACCATGCTACTGTATTGCAACTTGCAGTTTTAGCCAATTTAGAGGCTTTGAATTCTAAGCTAATCGAGTGGGACTGTGACCAGGAGCAACGGTATCAGTTACTAACCGAGGAAGCGGAACGCCAGCAAGCCCTGTTATCTAAAAATGCTGCAATCAAGCGATTAGGCAAGTAAGGGGTTTAAACCTGAGTATTAAGGATATTTTCATTATACCATACCTCACAGTGCTGCGGAAGCATCTGTTGTACTTGTTTTTCAATTTTTCGCATCTGCCGCATATCAATATCAGCTGAACCTTTTCTAGCAGTACTATATAGTTCATCTAACTTATGGAACAACTCAGACTCAATCCGTTTGTATTCTGCACCATATTCATCTTTAAATACTTGAATATCAAATGAATCTGGCTTTTTAGTATGTCTACTCTTAGGTAATATTTTACCAATACTGCTAAACCCTTTTGTCTTATCAGAAGATAATTCTATTGGTGGTTGGGCAAGTTTTTCTTCACTGTTTTTATTCCTAGTCACAAATTCTTTATACTCCTGACGGGTCATAGTAGCCATTGATTTACGGCTATCTATTTCCTGCTGTTGAAGGTTTTTTTTGTCTTTACTAAGTATTTCTATTGCTGCCCAGTAATGATCTCCTTCGGTCAGTTTTCCTCTGCGCCACCATACAACAAAAGCCCCTGCGGGTTGGCTCGCTTTTGAATAACGTCTAAATCTTTTCCAGAGAACCTGGAAGAACATGTCCTCGAATCCAACAACAGCTTCATGCCTCGTACAGCTATGGAATAGACATTCTTCCAATAAGAATGCTTTATTTATACCATGTGCTTTAAGGAATTCATAAGCTCTAAATGTAGCCTCATTCATTTTAGCTTCTGCCTCACCCCATTTTTTTCGTCTTTCCTTTGCAAACAAATCTTGTTGCCGTTCTTCATCAGGCTTATGGATATTGCCAGTTCTCCAAATAGAATATTTTATATGCGTTACTTTACGACCACGCCTCGCAATACCTTCAAACTTGTAAGCAATATCACCAGAGCGTTGGCTATATTCTTCTGCTGGCTTTAGTACTCTTCTATAATAATCTTTCCAATTATTGTAGGATTTTAGAGCATCATGCCCAAATCGGTTTTTAAAATCTTGAAGTGGTTCGATATTAGAAAAAGCACTTTTCTTACTATGGATTTTACTTTTCATATGGATGAAAATAGGCCAATCATGTTTTTTTGCTTCTTTCACCGTCATCTGTGCCATCACTTGCAAAAAGTTCTTCTTTAGCCCTTGCAAAAAATATTGAGACAACTGACCTATTCTGTACTGAATAACTCTTTTCTTTTTATCTATCACAATAGCATCAAACCAAGAAAAACTTGCGTACATTTCATTTGTATTCGCTGTAATAACAGGCTTTTCATGCAGAGATTGCATCGCATAAAGGAGGTCGTGTTTTGTTTTGCGGCTAAGTGGACTATCTCCTTTATAGTAGCTGAAAAAGGTTTCAAATGTCATTGTATATGTCCTACTCTTTAAAGACATTTCATCCATAAGCCTTTGTTCACCCTCTTTAGTGGAAATCCCTCTTTCTTCCGCTATACGCTTTATATCTTCAATACCTAGAGGTTCTTTTCGGCTATTGGCCTGAGCAGAGAGCGGAATCAATACCTGCCACTCGTGCATACTAAGGTTCACAGGTGGAAATTCTGCTATATCATTTGATAGTACCAATATCTGGCTATCAATGTTCATTGAATCGTTGGACAGTAATGCTTTATTTTTACTCATATAAAATCAAGTCGTCAAACCATTGGGACAAATATAGGTTTTTGTCCTAATGTACTCATAGAGATATACGTAACTTTTTGTCCCAATAGCGTAGTTTTTGAGACACCTAAAATATACATGAAT
>JBCDJE010000073.1:0-11115 GCA_038748185.1 Bacteroidota bacterium | reverse complement strand
TTTATAATGCACCTTTTCAAGATATTGTACATGTATAATGCCACTAACATTGCTCAGGAAGATACTGTCAGCATCAATTAATTTATCTTTTTTCTCTTTTACAATCTTTACTTTAGTACCTAGCTTCTCTAGTTTTCTTATTAGGTTTTTGCGGGCTATACCAGCTACACAGCCAGTCTTCAAGCTTGGTGTAAAAACTTGATCATTTTTTACCCAAAAAATATTACTAGCTATACACTCCGAAATACGGTCTCTCGTATCACATAATACCAGATCGTCGTATCCTCTTTTTTGCTTTTCAATGGCAGCTATCACATACGGCAAGGCATTACTTGTTTTGTATTTGGAAATAGAAGAATAAGCCAATTTTACTTGTTCACTAAATGCTAGTTTCAATGACTTAAACTCAAAGCTTTCGGCTTCTTCCTCTGCCGTAATTAATATATTGAAATGATTATTTTCGGGTAGATAAAGCCCTCCAGGTTTGCGCCAAACTTGAATTTTAACCCTTACTTTACCATGTAATCTATTTTTAGCAATTAACCTTAGTATTTGTTGTTCCAACAAATCCTTCTTGAGCCCTGTAATCCCTTCAAACGCCAGTGCCTTCATCCCATTTTTTAACCTGCGAAGATGATCTTTAAAAAATTTGATTTTATTTTTACGATAGATTATTGTTTCAAATAAGCCGTCACCATATCTAAAACTGCGATTTTGGGGAGACAATTTAAAATCCTTATAATCAATTTGTTTAAAGTTATAACTAACGAGCATTGTTTGGATTCAGCACAGTAAATCGAAAAGATAAATATAAAGGCAAAAAAGTAATTAATAAATTTTGGCGAAAAAACAGCTTACTTGAAACTCATTTCTCTTTTCAAGTCTTTCTCTCTAATATCTTGGCGCTTATCGTAAAGTTTTTTACCCTTAGCAAGTGCTATCTGTACTTTGGCAAATCCTCTATCATTAATAAATAAGGACACGGGAATAATGGTCATACCAGTATCTTTTGATCCTGCTTCAAGTTTCTTTAGCTCTCTTTTGGTTAATAGTAGCTTCCGGTCAGCTTTAGCTTCGTGGTTATGGAAACCTCCCATTTCATATGGGGCAATATGCATATTTCTAATCCATAAACCTTCGCCAATAAAAAGACAGAAAGCTTCTGAAAGACTTACCTTTCCTGTTCTAATGCCCTTAATTTCAGAGCCTTTTAATACCAAGCCTGCAGTAAATTTCTCAACCAAATGATATTCGAAATTTGCTTTCTTGTTTCTTACACTTATATCTTTCTTAAATGTTAATTTCTTTGCCATAATCTATCATTTCATGTTTTCAATAAAACCATTATTGATAATAGGAATGGTTTCAAACCTGTTTTTTTCTAAACAGAATTTTATGTCATTTTCAAACTGTAAGCCACTTAATCTCTTTGTATGATTAGCTGATTTAAGATAATGATATAAATCTATTTCTGCATTGCTATACAACGATTTAGCAGCCAGTACTGAGTCGTCACCACTGCTTTCATAAGTACCTTCCAAAGCTTGGCATAATGCTCCTGCAAATAAAGTATCTTCCATACTAAATTTTCCTTTCCAACCTGCACAAAATATAAGTACATCATTTTGAGGTTTTAGCAGAAAATTAATAACTGCCTGCAAATTTAAAAATGCGCCTATAATAACCTTTTCAGCTTGCTGTGAAAGAGATATAGCCCTTGTACCATTAGTAGTTGTCATTACAATTCGCTCACCAATATATTTTTCTAATATAAATTCTAAAGGTGAATTACCTAACTCGAAGCCCTCTATCTTTTTACCATTGCGTTCACCAGCACGAAAAAAACCATTTGTATGAAAAACTTCGCTTTCAGCAATAGATGCTACGGGTTTTATAAGCGCCACTCCACTTGCTAAGCCGGCTACCATACTCGAAGTAGCTCTAAAAATATCAGTAACTACTACTATCTTACCTTCTGGCTGATAAAGGTGTATTAGTTCAGGCGTGAGGCAAACTTCTATTTTAAACATAAAGCCCAATTAATTTTAACAAAAGAAATAGTTTTAACCAAGTTAGTAGATAGGCTGATATACAAATCAGCAAAGTATAGCACAGTTTCAATTTGTAGAGATACGAAGTAGGAAGCGCTAAAAGTAAGTAAAAAAACTATTGGCGTACTGATTCATTGAAATATCGTTTAGGATAATCAAAAAATATATGTTCACCAGATTTAGGTTGTATCTCACTCCATTTGTCTCCTAAAAACCTGATGCATGAGATACCTGTAGTAGGTATATTATATATTTTAAATTCAGTAAGGTGATTAGAAAGAGAAGTCAATTCAGGATTATGACCTACTAACATAAGCGAATTAACAGTATCTTTTTGTGCGCGAACTATTTCCAGTAAATCTTCAGTAAAGGCATCATATACATTTTTCTTCCATTTTATATCGTCTACTTTGTATCCCATTTTTTTTGCTAATATCTTAGCAGTAGCATTTGCACGCTTCGCAGGTGAAGCTATGATTAAATCAGGAAGTATTTTTTGCTCTTTGAGTTTCTCACCCATGAAAGGGGCATCTCTTTTTCCTCTTTTATTTAGAGGTCTATCGTAATCGTCAAGGCTTTCATCTTTCCAACTTGACTTGGCATGCCTAACTATATAAAGCGTTTTCATTGGGCGTATATCTAATAATAAGTAATCTTAAATAACCTCTCCAAATTTATTGGTTGAAACGGCAAATTTAAATAATGTTTTGTGTTGATAAACTTCTCCTGCTCTTAATACACAAGAAGGAAAATGTGCATAATTAGGTGCATCAGGATAACTTTGGGTTTCAAGGCAAAATGCATTTCTTTTATGGTAGCTTTTACCTTGCTTTCCGATTGGTTCGGGCTCCAAAAAATTAGCTGTATATAACTGAACACCAGGGTGCGTGCCTAATATTTCCATGAACCTACCACTTTCTATACTTCTTACTTGAGCAATTAAACCAAAAGCATCAAGCGGTTTATCAATTACAAAGTTGTGATCGAAACCGCTTCCTATTTCCAATTGTTCATGCGGCATTGATATATCTCTGCCAATAGGTTTTGGTTGGGTAAAATCGAACGGGGTATCCTTTACAGAACTAATTTCACCATTAGGAATTACATTTTTATTTACTGGAGTAAAAGCATTGGCGTTTAGTAACAATTCGTGAGATAATACATTTCCATTACCGGCTCCTTCTAAATTAAAATAAGCATGGTTGGTCAGGTTGATGATGGTATCTTTATCAGTAGTTGCTTGATAGCTTATTTGCAAGTCTCCATTTTCATGTAAAGTATATGTCACTTTTGCAGTAAGGTTTCCTGGATAGTTTTCTTCTCCATCAACACTAAAATAAGTAAAGGCCACTGCGCTACTATCTTCTTCTTCAATAAGTTCAGCTTGCCAAATTTTTTTCCCAAAACCTATATTGCCTCCATGTAAGTGGTGTTTCCCAATATTACAAGCCAGCTGATAATTCGTACCGTTTAAAGAAAATTGACCATTGGCTATGCGGTTGGCAAACCTTCCTACAATTGCTCCTGAAAAATACCGATGGTTTTCATAAGCTTCCAGTTTATCAAAACCTAAAACAATATCAGTCGATTCATCATTTTTATCAGGTGTCCACAATTCCTGAATACTCGCACCGTAGTTAATGAGCGAAACTTTTATGCCCTTTTTTGATTGTAATGTATATCTATTAACTTGTTTATTATCTTTTGTGTAACCAAAGATTTCTGACTGAACTTTCATTAAATTGAAATTTTTGTTGTTGCAGTTGAAAATTATCTTAATTCTCAACTTTAATAATTAAGTTTATAAAGGAAGCATTTATATTAAAAATCTTAAACAATAAAGCGCAAAAAATATTGAAAATGGAAAATTTCCCTTGGTTTGAAAAATATCCTGATGGAGTAACAAAAAGTATTGATGTAGACCAATACGATTCTGTTATGCAAATTGTTGACGAATCCCTAGCTAAATACGGTAACCAGATTGCTTTCGAGAATATGGGAGCAAGCATGACTTTCGCAAAACTCGATCAGCTTTCGCAAAACTTTGCTGCTTATCTGCAAAGTATTGGTCTAAAAAAAGGAGATCGCATTGCACTAATGATGCCCAACCTTTTACAATACCCTATTGCTTTATTTGGTGCACTTCGCGCAGGTTTAGTAATAGTAAATACAAACCCTTTATACACGGTAAGAGAAATGGCGCATCAGTTTAACGATTCTGGTGCTGACGCAATCGTTGTATTAGCCAATTTTGCCAAAAATGTACAAGAGGCACTACCTAAAACAAAAATTAAACACATTATAATAACCGAAATTGGCGATCAATTAGGAGGTTTGAAATCAACACTGGTAAATTTTGTAGTAAAGTATATTAAAAAGATGGTACCTAGCTACGACTTGCCGCAAGCTGTTAAATTTAACTATGCGCTAGCAAAAGGCTCTAAAGCTTCTTATACCCAGCCTGATATTAAAAATGATGAAGTGCAGTTTTTGCAATATACCGGAGGAACTACTGGGGTTTCAAAAGGGGCAACATTAACCAATCGCAACCTTATTGCTAATATCCTGCAGATTTCTGAATGGATGAAACCTCGCCTAAAAGAAAACAGCGAAATTATCGTAACTGCGTTACCACTCTATCATATTTTTGCTCTTACTGTAAACTGTTTTTCTTTATTGAGAATAGGTGCTAAAAATGTCTTGATTACCAATCCAAGAGATATGAAAAGCTTTTTAAAAGACCTTAAGAAATATCCTTTCACGGTAATGACAGGCGTTAATACACTTTTTAATGGCTTACTAAATCAACCAGAATTTAAAGATATAGATTTTTCAAGTTTCAAACTTGCTGTAGGTGGAGGAATGGCAGTCCAAAGAGCTGTTGCAGAAAAATGGCAAGCTGTTACAGGAGTTTCTTTGGCAGAAGGTTATGGTTTGAGTGAAACTTCTCCAGTATTAACCTGTAATCCGGTGGATGGAACGGAGAAATTAGGTACAGTTGGTCTTCCCGTGCCTAATACAGAAGTAGCTATTATGGATGAATCGGGAAATAAATTACCCGTAGGAGAACGAGGAGAAATTTGCGCTCGGGGTCCCCAGGTAATGAAAGGGTATTGGCAAAGGGATGAAGAAACTAAAAAAGTATTTTTCGGAGAATGGTTTCGAACTGGAGATATAGGCATTGAATCAGAAGATGGTTTCTTTAGAATTGTGGATAGAATGAAAGACATGATACTGGTTTCAGGATTTAATGTCTATCCAAATGAAGTAGAAGATGAGATTGCTAAAATGGAAGGAGTATTAGAAGTAGCTGTGATTGGCATTCCTGATGAAAAATCCAATGAAGCTGTAAAAGCATTCATCGTAAAAAAAGAGACTACTTTAACAGTAGAAGAAGTTCGTGCTTATTGTAAAACCTGTCTCACAGGTTATAAAGTACCAAAACATGTAGAATTTATCGACGAACTACCAAAGAGTAATGTAGGTAAAATCCTTAGAAGACCGTTAAAAGAAATGGAATTGAAAAAAAGAGAAGCCACTGAAACTGCTTAATTAAATTAATTATACAACTTGAAAATATTTAGGGCTTTCTATCTTGAAAGCCTTTTTTATTTTACAATAAACTGAAATGAGCTTGGTAGAAATTCAATCCTATTCATTTAACTTTGCCAATTCTATTTTAAAACCAAGCTATTTTGAAAACCAAAAATCTCAAAAAAGATAAAGTTAATATCGTTACATTAGGCTGCTCAAAAAACCTAGTTGATTCGGAAGTAATGCTTACTCAACTTCAAGGAAATGGGCTAAATGTAAAACACGAATCTCAAAAAGATGATGCTAATATTGTAATTATCAATACTTGTGGGTTTATTGAAAACGCTAAGCAAGAATCCATTGATACTATACTGCGCTATGTAGATGCTAAACAGGAAGGAGAAATTGAAAAAGTATATGTAACAGGTTGCTTATCGCAACGCTACAAAACATCTTTGGAAGCCGAAATACCAGAGGTAGATGCTTGGTTCGGCACTATGGAACTACCACTCCTACTAAAAAAATTCAATGTCGATTACAAACATGAGCTAATTGGTGAAAGAATTACGACAACAGCAAATCATTATGCTTACTTAAAAATATCAGAAGGCTGTGATCGACCATGCTCATTTTGTGCTATTCCACTAATGAGAGGGAAACATGTTTCTAAAACAATAGAAAAGTTAGTAGAGGAAGCCGAGAATCTTGCCAAAAATGGTGTGAAAGAGCTGTTATTAATCGCTCAAGACTCTACTTACTATGGACTAGATATCTATAAAAAAAGAAATCTTGCCGAACTACTTAACAGGCTCGCTGATGTAGAAGGGATAGAGTGGATACGTTTACACTATGCATTTCCATCGGGCTTTCCAGAGGATATTTTAAAGGTAATGGCAAAAAGGGAAAATATTTGCAATTACATTGATATGCCTTTACAATCGGGCTCTACCAAAATGCTAAAGCTCATGCGAAGAGGTATTACTCGGGAAAAAACAGAAATACTAATCGATAAAATTAGGCAAATAGTACCCAATATTGCTATAAGAACTACTCTAATCGCCGGGCATCCCGGCGAAACCCAAAAAGAACATGAAGAAACTTTGGGGTTTGTTAGTAAAATGAAATTTGACAGACTAGGCGTATTTACTTATTCGCACGAAGAAAACACATATGCTTTCGACTTTGAAGATAATGTTCCAAAAGATGAGAAAGAGCGTCGTGCACAAGAGATTATGAATCTCCAACAAGAAATTTCTTTACATCACAACAAACAAAAAATTGGTAGTACATTAAAAGTATTATTCGATAGAAAAGAAAGCAGCTATTTTGTAGGTAGAACTGAGTTTGATTCACCTGAAGTCGATAATGAAGTGTTACTACCTGCCACTGAATTTGTGAGAGTTGGCGACTTTGCACAAGTAAAAATCACTGATGCTACTGAATTTGATTTATTTGGGAAGTTATAGGTTATAACTAATTGATATAAAAATAAAAAAGGCACCGGGAGGTGCCTTAGTTGTTCATGCGTGCGAAACGGGGGTATTTACTATTTTGGCAATAAATTTACCAAACTTGCTTTTTTTCTTCCTTTTTATTCTTTTTTTCCTTCCTGAGAAAATGCCTAGTTCTTTCACAACACTTACGATTACACCTGCTCTCGTACCTGCTAATTCTTTTTCTACTACAGAAAGTGCTACATTAGAAATCACTTCTCCTACAGTATGCCCACTTTTAAAAGCTTCCATTGGGATACCGTACTTTTTAAAAGCATCTTCCAACCCGGCTTGTTTTAAAAACTCTCCCTCTATAATACCTTGATCTTTAAAAGTACGAGCTGCTTTTACATATTGTACTAATGTTTCATATTGTTGTTGCGAAATGCTTAACTGCAACCTAATTTTAGCAGCTTGTTCCAATTCAGCTTGTTCCATCTCTGAATCAGCATAAATCATCAAAATAATATCCGTCATTAAATGAAACCTTAGATCACTGTCTTTTAAAAGCCCTAGGTTATTCGTAAATAAAGCTTTCTCAGGATCGTAAATAGATGAGAGTACTAAGGCTTTACCTGCATCGTCTAATTCTGCTCCTTCACAAATGGTTTCAATTAGTTTTTTCTCTGCTGGCTCAACTTCTCCATCTGCCATTGCTAGGCTTGCTAATGTAACCAAATAGGCTACTCTCTCCTTTCTTTCAAAATTGGTTAAGAAATTTTGACTCATAATTTAGGATTAGTTTAGTATGAAAAGATAATTTTCTTTCAGTAGACATAAGAAATCCTATGCCAGCCATAAATAGTCCTAGGTAAGGTTTCTCTTACTACTACAGTATTATTCTAGCACTAACAATTAAATTTAGTCTGTTTTCAATTTTACCTGAGTAGGTTATAATTGTCGATAGGTTTTGGAGTAGTTTTATCACTTACAGAAAAGAAAAAAAGACATCCAACAACATGTAGTATGCCCGATAAGACTACCTTACATTTTTTCTTCAATAAACATACATAGGACATGTAGAGATAAAATAAGCATATTAAATCTTCTGATAAAGCTGAATAATTTCTTTTGCCATATGATCCCAAGTGAATTTCTGCTTAAAGGAACTTATATTTTCTAAATACTGCTGGGGCGAGTCTAGCGCAAAAAAGTGCTGAATAGATTTAGCTATTTTTAATGGTTCAGGTTCATCCACTACAATACCGGTGCCATAAGGACTTATAATATCTTTTAGGTTTCCTTCATCAGTAACAATTACCGGAACATCAAAATGAAAGGCAATAGCAACTACACCACTTTGGGTTGCTTTTTTATAGGGTAACACACAAACTTGAGCTACAGAAAAAAAATAAGGCACTTCATGGTCGGGTATATATCTTCTAAAAGTGAAAATTCGTGATTTGTTAGGCGATTTATCAATAAGCTGTTGATACTTACTAAAATCTTTGTAGGACTCTCCGGCAATAATAAGTTGATATTCATCGGAAAGCTCGTTAAATGCTTTTATGAGAACATCTAAACCTTTATATGTTCTAATCAAACCAAAAAATAATATCGTTTTCTTATTTGTGGGTAGTTCTAGTTTTTTTAAAGCAATCTCCTTATCCACTCTTTGTCCAAAATGTCGATAAATTGGATGCGGATGTAACAAGACTTTTGCATCAGAAATATATCTTGTTAACTCATCTTTTATTGCATTCCCCATCACTACATGTGCCTGTTGCTGTTTTAAAAAGAAGCGATTAAGTACATCGTCACCCCATCTTCTCTCATGTGGAGTTATGTTATTAATAATCGAAATGGTTTTTATAGAATCTTTTACCAGTCTGCACACCATCCCTTGTGAAGGAGCAAAAAAAGGCATCCAGTAAGCAGTAAGTAAAAAGTCGGGTTGGTAAGCTTTTATCTCATTTGCCGTTTTTAAATAACTAACAGGATTAATACTATTTAAAATTCTTAATGATGGAACAGCATCCACGGCATCATCAGCAGCAACATATTGAGATGATCCCGGAAAAAAAAGAGCCGGATATTGCAATGAAAAATTAAATGCTCTTACTTCAGCTTTTTTTTCTAAAGCCCTAAATAGTGAGCTATTAAATTGAGCGATCCCTCCTCTGTAAGGGTAAAAAACTGATTGAAAAGCTATTTTCATAAAAACCCTACATTATGCACTGTAAATAAATGATTTACAATTGCATTAGTTTATAATTATTAATAATTTTGCAAACCTTTTTAAAAAATAGTATTAATCAAAATCTATGTTTCATTAAATATTGTACCCTATGGTGCGCAGGTACAATTGTAACAAGCACCTACACAAAAAATATATGACAGAACAAGACGAAAATCAGGCACAAACACAAGATTTCAACTGGGATGAACTGGAGTCTGGTGGATTTGGTGAAAATTACAGCCAAGAAGAGAAAGATAAACTTCTTGCAATGTACGATGATACTTTAGGAGAGATCACGGAAAAAGAAGTAATTGAAGGTACTATTGTGAGTATCACAGATAGGGAGGTTGTATTAAATATCGGATTTAAATCAGACGGCCTTGTATCTAGGAATGAATTTAGGGATTTAGATGAGTTGAAAATTGGCGATACGGTTGAGGTGTATGTAGAAGACCAAGAAGATGCCAACGGACAATTGATCCTTTCCAGAAGAAAAGCAAAAATTGTTAAGGCTTGGGAGAAAATCACCGGTGCTTTTGAAAATGATGAAGTGATTGAAGGTGTTGTTAAAAGAAGAACAAAAGGTGGTTTAATTGTAGATATTTTTGGAATTGAATCTTTCTTGCCCGGTTCTCAGATAGACGTAAAACCTATTCGTGACTTTGACATCTTTGTAAATAAGAAGATGGAGCTTAAAGTTGTGAAAATAAATTATGCTAATGATAACGTAGTTGTTTCGCATAAAGTCCTCATTGAGAAAGACCTCGAAAAACAAAAAGCTGAAATACTTAATAACCTTGAGCGTGGTCAAGTATTAGAAGGGGTCATTAAGAATATGACCAATTTCGGTGTATTCATTGACCTAGGTGGTGTTGACGGCTTATTGCACATTACCGATATTTCTTGGGGCAGAATCTCTCACCCCGAAGAGTTATTGGAGCTTGACCAAACAGTTAAAATAGTTGTACTTGACTTTGACGATGATAAGAAGCGTATTTCTTTAGGTATGAAGCAGCTTACGCCTCATCCTTGGGATTCTCTTGATGAAGCAATTGATGTTGGCACTAAAGTACACGGAAAAATAGTAAATGTTGCTGATTACGGAGCGTTCCTAGAAATTGTACCGGGTGTTGAAGGCTTGATCCACGTATCTGAAATGTCTTGGTCACAGCATTTGAGAAATCCTCAAGATTTCCTAAAAGTAGGAGATGAATTAGACGCGCAAGTGCTTACTATCGACAGAGAAGAGAGAAAAATGTCATTAGGTATTAAGCAACTTACCGAAGATCCTTGGAAGCGCTCAGACTTACTAATAAAATATGCAGTAAGTACAAAACATAAAGGAATCGTTAGAAACCTTACTAACTTTGGCTTATTTATAGAATTAGAAGAAGGTATTGACGGGCTTGTTCACGTTTCTGACCTTTCTTGGACCAAGAAAATCAAACATCCATCGGAGTTTGTGAAAGTAGGTGATGAACTTGAAGTAGTTGTACTTGAATTAGACATTGAGCAAAAGCGCCTTGCTCTTGGTCATAAACAACTTGAAGAAAATCCTTGGAGTGCATTTGAGGAAATTTTCACTGTTGGTTCAGTGCATAAGTGTACTATCATTTCTAAGAATGACAAGGGAGCTATCCTTGAATTACCTTATGGTATTGAGGGATTCTGTCTCGCTAAAAATCTTAAAAAAGAAGATGGTTCTACAGCAGATGTTGGTGAAACATTAGATTTCAGAGTAATGGAATTCTCAAAAGATGATAAGAAAATTTCATTATCTCATATCCAGAGTTACAAAGAAGACAAAAAACAAAAAAGTACTTCTAGTACTAGCTCTGGTAAAAAATCGGGTAAATCT
>JBCDJE010000072.1:0-11155 GCA_038748185.1 Bacteroidota bacterium | reverse complement strand
TTAACTGCGATTTTACTTCCTTGCTAAGTTGGCTATTAATAATCTCTGTTTCAGTAGAAAGTTGGATTTCAAAGCCCTCTCCTGCTTTTTGGTATTCTCTTAATGTTGTACTTTTTATTTTTGCTAATTTTTTTATGATACTTCTCTTCAGTGATTTAAAAAGATAGGATTTAATAGAGTAAGAAATATCTCCAAGGCTTTCTCTCTTTTTTCTAAGTGATATAAATAAATCTTGAATACAGTCTTTCAGTAATTCTATGTCTTGTGAAAACTGAATACCGTAATTCATTAGGTCATAGAAGTATTTGTTATAGATATATAGGAATGCTTCCTCATCACCTTTTTTGAAGGAAGCCCAAATATCCACATCTTTCTTGGCTAAGAAATACTTGTTAAAACATACTTTATGTTCTACCTCCATAGAGGCAGCATTATCTTTAGGGTAGCTAACCAATGCACCAACCTTTTTCATTTTCATATTAGGTAAGTAATGATTTAATTAACCGGTAGTTATTTAGTACAACTCAAGCCCAATGTAAATTGAATATAAGTTGTGATACATTTTCTCGTTGCATGGTTGATTACTCCTACTGTAACTATAAGAGGAAACCCAAATCAATTTGTATATATGAAATGTGAAAAATTTATATAATACTTTATTTTTTACTTAGATGTTATCTTTTTCTATGTTTTTTTGCTAGTGCTTGTGTATGTTTAGCTGTATGAGCATCGAAAGTATTTTTTAAAACTGTCGACGAAAGTTGTTCAAGCAATGAAGCTGCTTTTTCTCTATCACCTGGTATATGTTTAAACTTACCATTTATATATCGCTCATAAGGTCGAGCTGCATCAATACCAGCACACCTTATAATATTGGCAACAATCGGATCGGTAATGGTTTTCTTTTTTCCTTGACGCCGTTCGTAAATATCTTCTAATGCTTCTTTTGCTTTAGGCAACACACTAGAACCTCCTAATGCAAAGTATAAACCCACTTCATTTTGAAAAAGTACCATCGCATCGTTTTCAGCTTCAGCAGATTGTGGAAAGCGAATACGAATGCGGAGTGTATTTGAAGCTACGATTAATTCATTCTGATTTTGTTGATCGTAAAAGGCTAATAAAGCAGTTACTTCATACTCTCCCGGCTCAGCGAATGGAAACCCGCCACTGCCAAATGTTAAGTTAAGATTATTGCTAATTGTACTATTAGGCGGAAGATCAGCCAAACGACTAGTTGTAGGTTCAAAACAACGCTCCATTATTGGTATGAAATGCTCTGCAGGAGCCTCACTTGTTCTTCTACGGATAAGTATTTCGAGGAAGCCTGTTTTGGGATCAAGCAGTTCAGGTGTAAAATCAAAAGTAGTATCACTCAGGTTTTTCAGTTCAATTTCTAGAAAAACAGGCTGTGCAAAATCAAATATTACTCCTGAAGCAGGTGGTTTCAATGAAAGTTGAAGAAAGTCAATAGGAACTTCAGGAACATAAGGTGTATATCCTCCATTTCCATCTGACCAGTAATTAATAGAGTGAAAAGGTGCACCACCGGGAATAACTGCTTGGCGGGGAGCATGGCGTAAAAATGCTAACTCATCTTTGTCAAAGGTAAACTGAAAATCTTCCCAAAATTTGGCTTGATTATTACCTCCTAGATAACGCCAGTCATAATTCATAAAAGAGGTCGAATCTCCACGTCCTACCTCACGTTCAAATCGATGTGCTAAGTTCAAAGCATGTCCTATTTCATGTACAGTGGTTTGGATTAGTTTGCGAGGAAATTCAGCTTCTGATGAAAAACTTCGTATTTCTTCGGCAAAAACAGCACTGCCTTGTCTGGGTAATGGATCAGTAGTATCAAACATTACACCTAGTAGCCCATCTCGAGAAGACTCACTGAGCAATAAGAGGTGCTGTTTCCAGGCAGGTTCATTTAATTGCGACTGGGCAAGATCGACCATTAATCCGTGTAATTGTGCTGTTCCCCACTTTTGTTGCGGCATAGGTATAATGGTTGATTCTCCAACATTACCCACTTCAAAACCTGCTGTTTCCAAGCAAGTGCGTACTGTGATATCTTCCCCTTTAAAGTTATAAGTAGGCAGTGGTGCAACACTAGCTTCTCTTTCTATTTCCATACCTAATCTGCGCATTTTGGGAGAGGCATACTGCGCTACGAAAAGAATATCATTGCGAACAGGCAAGCCTGTTAAGGCTGTATCTAAAAACAACGTACCCATTAATGCAGAACCTTCTTCTGATTGTGCTATAAGCGTTAACTTACCTGTTGTGCTATTTGCTTCGTTATCACTTCCTATTATGCCCCAAGTGCCAGCATTTCGGGAAATAGTTTCACCGGGATTTGTGCGAATAGAAGCGACGTAAGAACGCCCTGTTGTATTGCTATTGCGGTATATATCGGCACTTATTACTCCTGAAACGGCTTCGTCTATCCGTAGTTCAATAAATATTTCATTATTGCTGCCTTCATATAAGCCATCTAATAAAATGTTATCGGTTGAAGGTTGTGGTTCAGTAGTGTCAAGAAATGTAAGCGCTTGCTGAAGTGCTCCTAAATATCTTTCTAATACTGTTAATCTAGTTTTTTGTTGTGGGGTTAAATTAGTCTCCATCCGTTGCAAGCAGGTTGCTTCTTGTTGGAGCGAATCATGTAAGTCTTCCAACAGGTTAATATTGTCTTTTGAAAAAGCCATATATCTATTGGATTCTAAGTTCAGTTAAAGTTCATCTAAAGAAGCTGTGTGGATTGCTTTTTCAGATATGTTAGTTAAAAGCGGTATAGATAAAAATACATAAAATTAAATAGTTGATCAAGAAAAGAAGTATCTATCTTTGAAGAATTAAGTCACTTCTTAGTACTTTTAGCTAAAGAAAAGGCGCTAAGTTTATTAAACAGAATCAGATATTTTAATACTATCAATTAATCATTGAGCTGACTAATTTCACTAAGCAACGTTTTAAAACAGCCTGCTTGATCACCTTTGGAGTCAGTATTTGGTTTGACACCATAATATAAATCCATAAAGTTACCAGCGCTTGTCCAAATAGTTTGTACCATGCCTTTAAACCTGTCTTTCATCAATTGGGTTGATTGCGCTCTGAATGCCAACATTTGCGAGAGTTGTTTTTCGGCAATATCAGCACTTCTCCAAGGGCAGGTCACTACTTCAAATTCTTTACTCGCAAATAAAACGGCTGTGGGATCAGGTCTTTCATAGTGCCAGTCGCAGATCATTACATCTTTAGGAATTAAATCAATTGCCTGATGGGTATTATTCATACTTGCTTCCCACATACCTATTCCGGTAGTTTTACCATCAATCAATCGGTCTCCCCAGATCCAGAGTTTAGTGTTGTTTTCTGCCAGATGATTTCTGATTTTGGTAACTTCTCCGGCAAACAGCTCTGCCTTGTTTCTGCCAGCACATCGCGGACATTTATCATCCCCAATATAAAACACCTCATCCATGCCTGCGTGAAAAGCCGAAGCTTCAAAAACCGTTACAATTTCATCTACCAAATCAAATACTACTTGATGTACTTCGGGATGCAACGGACAATAACTTTTACAATACAGACCATCATCATTAGGCCAGACATATTTTTCAGGAAGTTTTACATGTGGTGTTTCGTCAAATTCAGGGTAGACCGTTAAAAGTTTTCCAAGTATTTCTGCCCAAGACTGATGTCCTAACAAATTAATTTGTGGTATAAGACTAATTTGATGCTTTTGGGATACCGCAACTATTTTCTTTATCTGCTCTTCAGATAATGCACCATCTAATACCAATTCTGGACGCGATTTGTATTGATACCTATAGTCTATTCTCAAAATGAGCGTATTAATATGCTGAGGCCCAAGTTCTTCGTCTATAAATTTAATAAACCTATCAAGGTTTTCAATATCGGGAGCTGCAATTGCCAGTCCTCTTATCGGTAATAAGCTATCAAGTTGGGATTGTGCTGATAAAATGAATGTTTTAAAAAGAAGGGTAAGTATTATTAAGTAGGTAAATTTCATTATATATGAAGGTAATACGAGTTTTTAACACTGTTCTTATTTGCTACTTTTAATCAATTTCTTGAAAATAAATAGTCTCTAAAATTTTTTTTGATGCTTCCTTTTCGTCTGAATTAGCTTTTAGTTCTTTTAGCACTCCGGCAACCTTCATTTTTTTATGGGGTAACTTATTTGAACTTTTTGCATGCGCAATTAAAAAAGTTTTTGAAAATTGCTCATCTCTTAATTCATAAATATCATATTGGTCAATTATAGGTACCATTACGAAAGTTGTCACATTGTTCGCTATAATAGGCACCATGATGAATCCATTAAAATCTGATTTTGTTTCGATTAATTTAGGAATACCCTTTATTATTGCATTAGAAGATATCATTCCTTTCTCATCAGCTTCAGAAGGTAGTAATTCTTGGGGTTTATATTTTCCAAAGGTTGTCCTTAAGTCCTCCTCCATTTTTGAAATGAGTGCCTCTTTCTTTGTTTGATTTAGCTTTGATGTTGATAATTCAAAGAATAGAATCATTTTTTGTGTATCGTTAAATATCCCTCCTACTTTTCCCAATTCAGCCTCAGATATTATCCCATCATTTTTCTTTGTTAGTATGTTATAAAACCGCCCTCCATTATCTAATGCTTTAACCGCTTCATCAATATTCCCATAAGCTTCTATCTTCTTCATTTTTATTTCAGTTAATAGTACTTTAGTTAGATTTCTTATTTTATATGACAAGCAAAATCGATTTATACCATTTAGATTATGGTATTTATGAGTGTGTTTTCGCCTCCTCTATACAAAAAGTCGAAACCAATTTATTCCAATCTTAACCATTTAGTTCTAGCAAAACTGCAATGGACAAAAGCATCCATCGCAGTTTTAAATTTAACTTAGTTCTTTTACTGCATGGTCTACAGCTCTTGCAGTAAGTGCCATATAAGTAAGAGATGGATTTTGCGTACTGGTAGATGTCATACAGGCACCATCTGTTACATACACATTTTTACAAGCATGGAGCCTGTTCCATTTGTCTAGCAAAGAAGTTTTAGGATCTTTGCCCATTCTCACGCCACCCATTTCATGAATATCTAACCCTGGTGCTTGTTTAGTATCACGAGTTTTAATATTGGTAAAGCCCGCTTCGGTATACATTTCTGTAAATTGCTCAAAGAAATCCTTCAGCATTTTTTCATCATTTTCATCGTAGTCAATCGCTACTTTCAATTGAGGGATGCCCCATTCGTCAGTATTTGACTCGTCAAGACTTAAACGACTGGCTTCTTTGGGAATGGTCTCGCCCATCATATGAGAACTTACTCGCCAAGGCCCATATGTAGGGTTGAGTAGGTTTTCTTTCAACTCAGCACCAAAAAGATCTTTGGTTTCAATATCTTTCATTCTGGTTGCTCCAAAACCCGAAGCATACCCTCGTAAAAAATCTGTCTCTTGCTTCAACACGTTTCTGAATCTTGGAATATAGCTACCTGTTGGTCTTCTTCCCGTTGTGGTTTTGTCCATATAACCCTCGTACTCTGCAGCTATTTTTCCTCTGTAATTGTGAAAAGCTACATATTTGCCTAATAATCCATTATCGTTGCCTAAGCCCTGAGGGAATCGATTTGATTTAGAATTTAATAGAATCAGATTGGTATTGAATGCTGCGGCATTTACAAATATAACAGGAGCATAATATTCAATTTGCTCTTTTGTGACCGCATCTATGACCAATACACCACTGGCTTTTTGTTTCTCCTCATCGTAAATGACGGAATGTACTACTGCATTATTTTTAAGCGTGAGGTTTCCTGTTTTCATTGCCCAAGGTAGTGTACTAGAATTACTACTAAAATAGCCTCCAAAAGGGCATCCTCTTTGGCATAAATTACGACTTTGGCACTTTACTCTCCCTTGTTGGGCATAGTATTCTTCATTACCAGTAATATGTGCACATCGAGCAATTATTACATGCCGTTGGCTTTTATACCTCTCTGCTACAATTCCTTTGAAATATTCTTCTACACAAGACATTTCCATTGGGGATAAAAATTCGCCATCAGGTAGTTCTTTCAATCCATCTTTATTCCCTGATATACCCGCAAATTTCTCCACATGGCTGTACCAAGGAGCAAGGTCTTTATAACGGATAGGCCAATCTACTGCAAATCCGTCTCTGGCAGGACCTTCAAAATCGTATTCACTCCATCTTTGGGTATGCCTTGCCCACATCAACGATTTCCCTCCGGTTTGATAGCCCCTTATCCAATCGAAAGGTTTTTCTTGTATATAAGGATGTTCCTTATCTTTTACAAAAAAGTGCATAGCATCTTCTCTAAATGCATAACACTTACTTATCACCGGATTTTCTTTTTTTACCGCTTCGGGTATTTGATTGCGGTGCTTAAACTCCCAAGGCATATTGTTGGTAGTAGGGTAATCAGTCACATGTTTTACATCTTTTCCTCGCTCAAGCACCAATGTTTTAAGTCCTTTTTCAGTAAACTCTTTGGCAGCCCAACCTCCACTAATACCTGAACCAATCACAATTGCATCGAAGGTTCTTTGTTTTACACTATCTATATTAAAATTAGCCATGGATATTTACTTTTTTGTTAGGGTCAATGGTTTCGCAATAATTATAACCTCCGGGTACTAGAGAATAGGGCATTAGCTCTCTCATCACATACTCAGATTGTAAGTAACCCCTTATCGTATAATTTTTCGCTTGGTTGATAAAAAATTGAATATCTCCAATAAAAGCTTCCGGTGGAGGTGTTTCTTTGGGGTCATCTTCAGCACTAAGTTCAGCCACCGGCTTGTTTGCACTCTTTATTTCCATAATCTCATTCAGCAATTTTACTTGCTGTTCTGGTGTTATCTCTTCAAGACTAATTTCTGAGAACTTGTCGACATATCGCATGAACTGATTGAGTCCGTTTATAAAAATATTTTGATCTTCTTTTTCCATACAATCGTCAGCCATGACCCATACAAAATTCTGAACCTCTAAATCCTTAGCTCCGGGTATTTCTCCAGTTGGTATGATAGCGCCAACTAGTTCTGCGAGCAGGGCTTCCTGTTCAAGCGATACTTTCAAATTATTAAGGGCAATGGGGATTTTCTCTGGTGTAAAATCACAGGAAGGTAGCAGCATTGCTCCACTTGCCATTACCCCGAGTTGTTTTAGTAATGTACGTCTATCCATGCTCATGTATTAGGTAAAATGTAAGTAACTATTTGTTGAAAGATTTGAAAGTTAGCCAAATTAATCAGTTTCGCCAAACCTCCCTAATGGGCGATTTTTATTCCCTTTTTTATCTTGCAATTGGTCTCCTAATTCCATACGGAGCGGATCTGCTAGTTTTTGTAAAGCCTGAGCTTGTTCAGGATGTTCAGAAATAATGTTTTTAGTTTCGCTAATATCATTTTCCAAGTCATATAGTTCAAGCCCCATTTCTACTCGATTGTTATAGTCGATTGGCACACCATCAGAATGCCCTTCTCTTCCTTCTAAAGAACGATAAAGATGTGGAAAATACAATTTCCATCTGCCTTCTCCACTTAGCATACCTTGTAATTCATTTTGTTTGTAATAGAAGTAATAAGCTTCATGCGGATTTTTTGCTTCTTTATCTCCAAGGAGAATCGGCGAGATATTTTTTCCATCAACTTCTTTATCGGGTGAATCTGCACCAATCCAATTAGCAATGGTTGGCAATAAGTCAATGGTTGCAGCAGGGATATCTTGTACTATCCCTTTGGGAATTTTAGCTGGCCACTTCGCGATAAACGGCACTCTTATGCCTCCCTCCAATACTGTTCCTTTACCTTCTCTTAGTGGACCGGTAACACCGGAATGTCCTCCATAAGACAACCAAGGACCGTTATCTGAAGTAAAGACAACTAAAGTGTTTTCCTCAATGCCATTATTTTTTAGTGCTTCCATTACTTGCCCTGTCGACCAATCTATTTCTTGTATCACATCGCCATACAAGCCGGCTCCAGACTTCCCTCTGAATTTATCTGAAACATAGAGTGGTACATGGGGCATGCTGTGCGCCAAATACAAGAAAAAGGGTTGGTTTTTATTTTTTTCAATAAAACTAACCGCTCGCTGGGTATACCAAGTTGTAAGCGAATCTTGGTTTTCAGCTAAATAACGGACTGTTGTTTCATTTTCAACAATGGGTAAATCGTCAAACTGAAAGTTGGCATTATTAGGATGCTTTGCCCACATATCGTTAGAGTACGGCACACCAAAATATTCATCAAAACCTTGACGTGTTGGAAGAAATTCCGGGAGATGTCCTAAATGCCACTTCCCATAAATCGCTGTAGCATAATCTTTTTGCTTTACAATTTCAGCCAAAGTAGTTTCTTCAGGACTTAAGCCTACTGAATCTTTAGGGAAAAAAGCCCCTGATACACCAACTCTGTTAGCATAACATCCTGTTAGTAAAGAAGCTCTTGAGGCGGAGCAAACGGGTTGAGCTACATAAAAATTGGTAAGACGTATGCCCTCTTTGGACATTTGGTCGAGATAAGGCGTTTGGTAATTTTGTTGTCCATAACAACTCAAATCTCCATAACCCAGATCATCGGCAAAAATGATAATGACATTGGGTAAAGCCTGTTCAAGTGTTTCATCTTCTTGTATAGTAGCTTGTTGCTGACAAGCAAAAAAAGAAATTATGATAAAATAGCTGGCAATCAGTTTAAAATTCATATTTGTTTCATAGTTAAGTACTTTGGGTATTTAAATCCCAAAATAGCACCTTTCTGAAACGATAAAAAATGGATACTTATAAAAAGAAGAAATTTGTCGTTATTCATGTAATTGAGCGGGATAAAATACGGTATTCTATTTTTTTAATGGAGTATTCATCCAATAACTCGATTGTACTTTTTTGGGAACGCTTATATTTTGCGCTAACGGTTTTGTTTTATCAACAAATAAAGAATCATTTACATAAGGCATGTCCATATTCCATTTTTGAACAAAAAGTTCACGGAACTGCTTTGCCTCAATAAAAGTATCTACTCCTAGTAATCGTCCCTCAACATCTACAATGTTTTCAAATTTTATCTTTATTTCATCAGCCAAAACATTACTCGCTTTATAGAAGTCTACTTCTTTATTTTCTTCAAGAAAAACATAAATTCTTTTACCAGTATGTTTATTGAAAACTACCTCTTTTACATTCATTTTTTTATTTTGACTTCTAATCTTATAATTGGACTTATCGCTTACAGAAATACTTTTAGGTTGATTGTTGAAGGTTATTGTAAACTTCAGGTTTGTTTTATTGAATTCCAGATTTACTACTTTAAAATCTAATGGGTTTTTAAGTTTAAATAAATTATTGAAAGATATATAGTTAAGCCACATTGAAGAACCTTTCTTCGCATATTCTAATTGTACATCATATAATAATTTAAATTTTGACCGCACTTTTTCATATACTGCATAGTCTATCTTATGAATAGCAAAGTTATTTTTCTCAATATATATCTTGCCTTCTGCAAAGTGATTCGATCCTGCTACAGATTCTTTTGTCCTCAATGTAATTACATACAAATACGTATTATCTAGAAAGCTCGGCTTAACTAGTTTAAACCTATGATTTTCAATGAAATCATTAATCATCTTATATACAAATGAATAGGTAGTTAGTTTGTAGTTTCGAATAGCGTCATGAAGTCGTAAAATAGCTAATTCATTGCCTCCAAAAGAATTAAGCACAGCATTGGGAATGAATTTCTCTTGTTGATTATCATACGCAATTTCTGTAGTAGTATCTCTTTGAAAATCATTATTTTTCCGATATTCTAATAATTTGAGTCTTGTACTGTTTTGATCATTGGTATGAAATCCTGAGTCAAATACTTCAACAATAGCCTCATTTAGATTAATGTATTGATTATCTTTTATTTGGTAATCCCTATAGTATGCTTCATAAGCAAAAGAAGATTGAAGATAATTGGTTGGGATATGATTAAGGGCAGTCTTAACTATTCGATATGCAGAAAGCTTTTTTCCCTTTTCTGGGCTGATGATCACCTCCGACAATCGCATAATAGAAGCTTCAAGTTGTATTATATTGATAATATCATCTTCAAGCTGTAGTAGTGGTATTATTCTGCTTTTATAACCAATGCAAGAAATAACCAATGTATCTTTACTTAGCTTGTACCGATAAGGCAATTGAAAGTCCCCTTCTGCATTAGAGATAACACCCTGTCTTTTATTTTTAAGCTTAACAGTCGCAAATGGAACAGCCGCATTGGTTTCTTTATCTAACAACCGCCCTTTTAATGTAGCACGTTCTTGAGCATATAGAGAAGAATAAGTATTAATAAAACAAAGTAATATGCTTAGATACACTTTTCCCATAATAAATCTACTTATTCTAATCTTGGAAAGTTTAGCTAATTGGTCTATTTATCAATTTGTCGCTCTTTTACGCTTAATCTTTATGTAATAAAATAGTTCGGGGTCTCCATCATCTAATCCATCTATCTTACCTGCAAAAGCAAAACCAACTTTGGTCAATGCTTTCTGCATCTGAATATTAGAACTGTTGGTTGAAGTAAATACTTTATTCGTCTTGCTTTGTTTGCATATAAGGTCAATTGCTTGCCCACCTATCCCTTTTCCTCTATATTTTTCCTCGATAATAATGAGTTCTATCCATCCTTGGTCAAAAAAACGATAATCAAATATGATAAAACCAACTTCTCTGTTATCTGCCAAAACGATAAAACATTCCTTATCCGATATTGCTTTTGTTATCTTTTCTTCTCTCTTTAATTCGATATGCTCGTCTTTATCAAGGGCATAATCAAAGGTAACTACTAATGATTTGTCTTTTTTAGTTGCCATTCTTAAACCAATTCTTTCCATTTCAATTATTGTCCTTTCGTTCTGGTTTTTTTCCACTCACTATATTATGTAAACTATTTCGATAATGCTCTCACTGCTTGTACATAACTCTGTAATAAAGTTATAAAAAAGATTTTTTTAATACCGACATTTCCCACCCCTTATTCGATGTGGTAATATTTTTTATAAGCAGGCCCCATTAGTTGAATGATTTTTCGATGTACCTCTTTGATATTGA
>JBCDJE010000071.1:0-11166 GCA_038748185.1 Bacteroidota bacterium | reverse complement strand
CCCGATTTATGAATTTACATCTAGCGGATTAACCCACACTTGGGGAAGTGCAGGGGAAGAAATCAATCAGCATCGAGTGGGTAACCTCATTATTAGTAAAAGCTTTGGCATTATTAAAATAGATTGGGAAAAAAATCCGCTTGAGATAAAGTTTGAGGCTTACAATCCACAAAATGAGTTGTTAGAAGCATTATCGATTATTTATTAGTATCTATAACTCGTTGCAAAGCATTAGGAATAATTTTGCAGCGTTTTGTAGCAAGCTTTACGTTTAAGTAAAGCCAGCTTCTCTTTTTTTATTAATTACTAAAGTTGTCTAAAATAAAAAACGCTCATAATGAGTAACTTAGGAGTCCTTATCATCTTAAGCTTTACATTAAATAAACATTTTATAGTAAAGATACCATAGTCAAAGAGATTTTACCACGTCTGAGTATATTGAACAAAGGTCGGAAACAGCCCCAAGAAAAATTAGTGAGGATTGTACAATTGGTTTTGTTCCATCTCAAGACCGGTGCACAGAGAGTAGCCTAGAGATGATGTAAGGACGGTAGTCGGCTGAAAGCTTGGAAGCGTGCTTGGAATCATCAAGTAATAAACAATAAATCGGCATTGGACTTGTCGAGTGCCCAAATCGATGGTACAAATGCCCCTATACCCCCTTACAAAAGGGGGTGAACAAGCAGCTGACTACCAAGGGAGGAAAGCCTGCCATACGAGCAATATGCTCTGTGCCTCAGATGCCTATGAGGTGTTGTTGGCCGCTTCCTAGCCTGAGGAAGGTCATAGGCACGACCTGTTCAATATAGAAAGGCACTTCAAAGAGATGGTAGACATGCTAAATGGTGCAGATATATCAGTGGATGGACTTTTCTTGAATGCTGATGCGGGTTTCGATTCGACTGAACTCAGGGATATCTGTAACAAGTATGGGATTATCGCCAACTTCTATCTCAATAAAAGAGATGATTGATTCGATCCATTGCTATACTAACAAAGGGTCGTCACCAAGCATTCCTTTGCATGGATGGATGGATGCCTTTAGGTACTACTGATTAGGTTCGAGACCTCTGCTAGAAACTGGTTCAACTTAAATATAATTGGATTCTTGGCTTTTTTTGCCAAAAAAAAGAAAAATCAATTTTAGACAACTTCACCAGCATCAAATACATTATACCAACATCAAATACATTTTTTTGAATGGATGAACCTATTATTTATCTCTATTTCTAATGGTACATGAAAACCCTCTGTCTTTTACTAATTCTTTCAACATTATCCCCGTTATCTCATGCTCAAAAAATTACGATTAGTGGTTACATCAAAGACAAAAACAGTGGAGAAAGCCTGATAGGCGCTGCAGTTTTCGATAAAAACAGTGAATTGGGTATTGTAAGTAATGCTTATGGGTATTACAGTTTAAGTCTTGAAAAAGGAGATTCTGTAAATCTATTTTGCACCTATGTGGGTTACAATGCACAAAACCTTCGCTTTTTAGCTCAAAAAGATACCAGTATCCAATTTTTACTCGATGGTGATACAATGCTGGAAGAAATCGAAGTAATCGCAGATGAAAACGGAGAAAGTATTGAGCAAACCACACAAATGAGTTCTATTTCAATTCCCATAAAACAAATAAAATTGTTGCCAGCACTTATGGGTGAAACAGATCTCTTAAAGGCCTTACAACTTATGCCTGGTGTGCAATCGGGAAGTGAAGGTACAAGTGGCTTATATGTAAGAGGTGGAGGGCCTGATCAAAATTTAATTTTGCTAGACGGTGTTCCTGTTTATAATGTATCTCATCTCTTTGGCTTCTTTTCCATTTTTAATCCTGATGCGGTAAACCGGGTAGAATTAACCAAAGGAGGCTTCCCCGCAAGATATGGAGGTAGACTTTCTTCGGTAGTAGATATCAGCTTGAAGGAGGGCAACATGCATGAATTTCATGGTGAAGGAGCTGTTGGTTTAATTAGTTCTAAACTCACTCTAGAAGGCCCTATTATAAAAGATAAAGCCTCATTTATGATTTCCGGCAGGAGAACGTATATAGATTTACTTGCCAGACCTTTAATTAGACGATCTGCCAGAGCTGATGGTGACGATGCCACAGTAGGTTATCATTTCCATGATATTAATGCCAAGTTTAATTACAAGTTTTCAGAAAAAGACCGATTGTATTTCTCCATATATAATGGACGAGACAAAGCATATTCATTTTATGAGTACAGAGACAATGATGGTTTTAACAATTTTGAATCCGATGAGGAGTTCGGGTTGCGTTGGGGAAATATCATTTCTGCTTTGCGCTGGAATCATATATTCGGCAAAAACTTGTTTAGCAATGTTACAGTTACTTATAGCGAATATCTATTTGATCTTTTTAACAATTATGAAGATCGTTACAACGATGCTGCGGGGCAAAGAACTGAAATTTATAAATCAAGATATTTATCAGGAATAAATGACTTTGCCGGAAAACTCGATTTCGATTATTATCCTTCACCCAATCACTCCATTCGTTTTGGCACTAGCGCGATCTACCACACCTTTGAACCCGGAGCATTTAATTTGACCAGTAATGAAGTTCCCGATATTAGCTTGTCTCAAAATACATATGCCTTAGAATATGCTGCCTATTTTGAGGATGATATGAAAATTAATAAAAACTTGAGCATAAATGCAGGCTTGCATGGTTCCGTTTTTAGTGTGAATGATGAAATATATACTTCTTTACAACCTAGAATTGCAGCTCGTTACCTTCTTCCTAAAAGAATTGCCCTAAAAGCTTCCTATGCCCAAATGGTGCAGTTTATCAATTTGCTTACTAATTCTGGGATTGGCCTACCAACCGACCTTTGGGTACCTGCAACTGAAAATATACCACCACAAGAAGCTTGGCAAGTAGCTTTTGGATTGGCAAAAAGTTTTAAAAATGGTTTCGAATTAAGCATAGAAGGTTTCTACAAAGAAATGACGAATTTGGTTGAATACAACGAAGGAGCCAGTTTCTTAGAAGTTGATACTGATTGGCAAACACAAGTAGCATCAGGTATTGGTGAAAGCTATGGAGCAGAGTTGCTATTTCAGAAAAAACAAGGTAGAACCACTGGTTGGATAGGGTATACTCTCTCCTGGTCAAACAGGCAATTTGAAACCTTAAATTTTGGAAAGAAATTCCCATATAAATTTGACCGCAGGCACGATCTAAGTATCGCAATAGTACACGAGTGGAAACCTAAAGTCGATCTTTCTGTAGCCTGGGTGTACGGCACCGGTAATGCTATAACTTTGCCCATTAGCCGATATGAGACATTGTCAAATAATTTAGGATTTGGCACTGATAGAAGAAGAATTAACGGGTTTGGTAGCAATCAGGTAGAATATTATGGGGAGAGGAATAGCTTCCGAATGCGGGCTTATCATCGTTTCGATATTAATCTCGCATTTAAAAAGAAGAAAAAATGGGGAGAGCGCACTTGGTCTTTAGGAGTATATAATCTTTACAGTAGACAAAATCCATTTTTTATTAATATAGGGTATGATGACGAAACGGATAGCCAAGCCTTTTTTCAGTATAGTTTGTTCCCAATTATCCCTAGTGTTACTTACAGCTTTAAATTTTAAATTGAAAAATAAATATAAATTTTAGTAGATGAAACGTCCGTGAGCAAATAATTATTAACTCACACACACCAATGATTATTTGAGAATGGTAAGTTCCATCTGACCACTAAAAAACAATTATAAACAGATGAAAAGTTATAGAAATGTGGTACTCTTTTCACTATTAGCATTTGCTTGTGATACTATTATAGAAATTGACCTACCTGAAAATCAAAATTTTGTCGTAATAAATGGTTTAGCTCCTGCTGATAGTGCCTGGCTGCTCAGAGTAACATCATCTGTTGGAGCATTAACAGAAGTAGATTTTCGAGGATTTAAAGGGATCGAAAATGCATCAGTAGTGGTCTCAGGAGAAAATGGAGAAAACACTGAACTCGATTTTATTATTTCTCCTCCCGAATTTGTCGATTGTAATTTTGAAGACTGTGATAGATATGGGTATTATTATTCTGAAAGAAATCCGGCAATTGCAGGAGAGACATATACCATTAATGTTCAAGTACCCAACTTAGGAGAAGCGTCCAGTACTTTTGAAATCCCCACTCCTGTAGAGATAGAAAAAGCTGATCTAGAAACTACTTCGAGTAATGTTAATTCTAGGGAGGAAAATGGGGAAATCACTTTTACTGATAATCCCAATGAGCAGGATTTTTATATTTTTCAATTATATTTTTCTGCAGGATTTCCTCAAGATATTTGTGATAGTACAGGTGTTTACGTAAGAACAGATACTGTATTCTTTTTTAACAACGCACGCTTAAGTTCTCCTGATCCTTCAGTTATTAATCCTGACAATGACAGTAATGAATTTAGCAAAAATTTTTTATTGTTAAATGATGTTCTCTTTAATGGCCAAAACTTTAAACTTAATTTTAAAGCAGAAATTTTTAGTAATAGTGATGAATTGATATTTGAGCTAAAACACATTTCAGAAGATTACTATCGTTATTTACTTTCAATAGAAAACTATAATTTTTCCGACGGCAATCCTTTTGCTGAACCAGTACAAGTATATAGCAATGTAGAAAATGGCTTTGGAATTGTTGCTGCTTATGCGTCTGATACACTTGTTTTAAAAAAATAGATTTGTAAAATTCTCTTTCATTAATACAAAAAAAGCCCTGTCAGCTTTGACAGGGCTACACAAACACACTATATTTATTACTTAATTTATTCTTTTACTTCACCTTCCTCGGTAATAATAACTACATCATTAGCAGCTCCAACGTGGAACTCATAAGTTACTGTACCTTCATCTTCTACTTTGTAGATGGTGTTTAAAGTTTCTTCAGCATATGCACTTTGCTTAAAGGCAATCTGAATTAACTCAGGAAGCTGATCGTATGTAACTTCTGTTTTTACAGGCTCATCAACAATACCAACTACTGCCGTGTCGAAAGACTGGTTGGCAAATGAAATACCTGAAATACCAATAGCTACTGCTAATACGATTGCTTTTACAATTGAATTCTTCATTAGTTCTATAGTTTTAGTTAAACAAAAAAATTGGATTCAATACTTCTTATAACAAAAACAGACCAGATTATACATATCTGAATTTCAACAACTTACAGAATTCAACAACATGTTTTAAGGAAAATTAACAGGAACTTATATCCAGTTTGTATAACAATTCAACACTTTGTTATATCCTAGCAAATTTTGTGAAAACAAAGCCTGTTTGCTATTTTTTAACATAATCTTTTTCACTTGTAAAAAATCTACTACTTTTCATAAATTTTTATACACTAATCACAAAATATGGCCTATTTTACTTATCTCAGAATTATTTTTTCCTTGCTCCTTGCCTTGTCTACAGAATATGTTTTTGGACAAAAAACTAGCAAATGGACGCCTGAACAGATAATTAATACCGAATACCTACAAAATGCTTCTTTCTCGCCTAATAATCAGATGCTTGTATGGACAAAGAGAAAAGGCGTAAAAGAGAAGGATAAATTTGTAAATGATATTTACCTTACCCGTCTTAACCTTAAAAAAGATGGGAAGTACCATACTACTCAACTAACTAATGGAGAAGAAAACAACTATTCTCCACTTTTCTCTAAAGATGGTGAGTTGATTTATTTTCTCTCTTCAAGAGATGAGGGTAAAAAACTTTGGTCGATGAGTATTTTTGGTGGAGAACCAGAAGAAATCCATGAATTCGAAAATGGCATTACCAACCTCTCTTGGCTAAACGATACTACTTTACTTTTTACTGCTAACGAGGGAAAGACCCTTTACGAAAAAGAATTAGAAGAAAGTAAAGACAATACTGTAGTAGTTGAAGATGAGGCCCATTGGAAAACAACAAGGGTGTACAGCTTTACCATTAAAGAAAAAAAAATTGCCCGCCTAACAGACAACCAAAAACCTGTTTTTACATATGCTATTTCTAAAAATGGAAAATGGCTTGTTATTGGAGAAACTCAGAGTAGGCATTACCCTTCTGATGCGAATCCTGATCCTAAATTTTATCTATATAACCTGGTAGATGGAAGTAAGACTGAAATTCTTGAAGGTTTACAAACACCTCGAAGTTTTACGTTCACAGCCGATAATACTGGTTTTTATTTCGAGGCGTCCCTCTCTTCTGATCCTGAGTGGAACGGTTCGGGTATTGAAGAATTATATTTTTTCAATCTCAATAATAAAGCATATAGTAAAATTCCTTTAAGCTGGGAATGGGGACTTGGTAGAGGATTTGAGCTTACAAGTAACGATGTTATTGCCTCTTTGGCAAATGGAGCAACCAATCAGTTAGCCTTTTTCCAAAAAACAGACAACGCTTGGGTAAAACATAGAATTGACTTGCCCGAAAATAACGAACATTGCCGTATACTCAGCCTCTCTACAGATGGCAGTAAAGTGCTGTATACCTATTCAACTGCTTCAAAATTGCCAACATACTTTGTAGCCGACTTAGACAAATCAGTTAAATCTTTAAAAAAGGATGGACTAAAAATAGTAAATGCAAATGAAGCAGTTTCCTTGAATGATAAACTCAAAAAAATTCCAGTGGCTCTTTCTGAGGTATTTGTCTGGAAAGGATGGAAAGATGAAGAGGTAAATGGCATTTTGCATTATCCTGAAAACTATGAAGCAGGAAAAAAATATCCATTAATTCTTTCCATACATGGCGGTCCTTCAGGAGTAGATACAGATTCATGGTCACATAGATGGTCAACCTACCCACAGCTTTATAATCAGAAAGGCGCTTTTGTGCTAAAACCTAATTATCACGGCTCATCGAATCATGGGTTGGCCTTTGTAGAGTCTATTAAGAAGAATTATTATGATCCTGAATTGGAAGATATTTTAAAAGGAATTGATGCCTTGGATGAAAAAGGAATGATCGATAAAACCAAAATGGGAGTAATGGGTTGGTCTAATGGAGCAATTTTAGCCATAATGCTCACTGTACGCTACCCAGATATGTTTAAGGTAGCTGCCCCGGGAGCGGGTGATGTCAACTGGACTTCGGACTTTGGTACTTGCCGATTCGGAGTAAGTTTTGACCAAAGCTACTTTGGAGGAGCACCTTGGGATGATACTAATGGAAAGGTTTATAATGAAAATTATATTACCAAATCGCCACTATTCGAGTTGGAAAAGGTAAAAACGCCTACTATTATTTTTCATGGAAGTGAAGACCGTGCTGTGCCAAGAGACCAGGGGTGGGAATATTACCGCGCTTTACAACAAGTTGATCAAGCACCAGTTCGCTTTCTATGGTTTCCTGGGCAACCTCATGGTTTGCAAAAAATCACCCATCAGCTCCGAAAAATGAAAGAAGAAATAGCCTGGTTTGATAAATATCTTTTTGAGGAAAAGGATGAGAAAAACGAAGCTTTCAAAAAAGAGAGCCCATTGGCAGATTTATTAGCACAAGCTGATTTGAAAAAATTTGAAGGGAAATTTGGTGTAATGAAAAATAACCTCTTAATTCCTCAAACTCAGGCAGTGAAAAAAGATTCTATTGCATTAGGCATTTTTGAGGTAACCAATGCGCAGTTTAAAGCATTCAATGCCAATCACTCCTTTTTTCCTCCTAATGCTAATAAGCCTGTTATGGGTGTTACTTTGGAGAAGGCAAAAGCCTATGTAGCATGGTTAAGTGAGAAGACAGGTGAAAAATACAGGTTGCCCAATCCACAAGAAACCATAGCATTGCATAAAAAAGCCAAAGAAATTGCCCCTAAAGAAAATACATTGAACTTCTTAGCAGGTTATGAGCTCACTTTGGACGATGTTAAACAATTGAAAAAGAAAATAGAAGGCGTGGATGATAACTTTGTAAAAGAAGTAGGCAGTTTTAAAGCTACCAAAATTGGCGAGGCAAGTATCTATGATTTAGGTGGAAATGTTGCTGAACTGTCGGCTAATGGAAGTACGATTGGTTACGGAGCGACAGATTTCGTTGACCCTTATGAAGAACAAAGTTCTACAAATAAGAATATAGCTGGGTTTAGGGTAGTGAAAGAATAAGAAAAAAAGTTACAGGTTGCCAATGATTGGCAACCTGTAAATAGATTATTGGACAGTGACGTTAAAGTTAATATCTACTTCTGTTTCACCTCCGGCATTATCTGGATTACCTTCAGATGCACCTGTTGCATCCTTATCAAGTTCATGGCGCAATATTACATTTAATACCTCAGGACCTCCGGTTTGTAAAACAGTTACATCATTCTCCAAACCAAGTGGATTACCGTCGTCATCCATATCATCATAATCTATAGAAATCAAAGAATTGACTGCTGAGCCCAAGAAAAAAACTTGATGTTCCTTATCTTCTCTCTCTATTTCTTCTGTGACATCTTCTACAGGATTCTCATTCTCATTTAAAAATTCTATTTCCAATTCATAGCTTTTTCCACTTTCAAGAACGATATCATCTATCTCAGGATCATTTCCACCATCACCGTCAAGGTCTTTCCATATAAATTCAATATCGTCATCATCTGCAGTAGATTCATCGTCGAATATGAGTTTTATGGTAGTAAATTCTTCCTCTGGATTTTCCGGTTCATCCGGTACAACATCATCGTCATCATCACAAGCACTAAAAGCCAATAATGAGAATAAAAGTAACAATAGTTTCAAGTTGAATTTTTCTTTGATCATGATTGATAAAAAATTTAAATTGTTGAAAGAAAAAAATCTTAAGTATATATTAGAAGTTTGCATGTAGTCTAAGTATAATATTCCTGCCCAAGTCATCAGCATAATATCTAAATCGATTTAAATAATCTCTGTAAGTTGTATTTAAGGCATTATTTACCGAAACACTTATCCCAGTATCTAGCTCATTGATTTTAAATTTAGCACCCGCTTGTACATTTAGTAAAAAATAACTTTCGGGAGGAGGAGTATAATCGATTCCCGGCACACGAGTTTGTTCAGCTACATAAGCCGTATTTAGCTGAACAAACCAATTATAAATTTTTTCATCTCTTTGTTTATTATATCTTAATCCGTTCTCAAACCGATCGGCTGGCATAAAAATTAATGGAGCACCTCTTGTTAAATCTCTTGCTCTTACCATGCTATACCTACTCTCAAACGTAACATTTGGATGCAGTTTTACTGCTAAATCTGCATCTAATCCTGCTAAGCGTGCATCAGTTTGCTGGTAAGCAAAAACTGGAAAAGCACCTCTAATAGTCAACCTTGGTTCACTAAGAGGTTCTTGGTAAATAAAGTCCTGTATGCGTTGGTAGTAAAAGTTAGTTGTAAACGTAAAAGGGGCTTTATTGTAGGAAAAAGTATTTATCCATTTAAAGGCTTTTTCTGTTACCAGATTTTCGTTTCCTTCTTCAATAGTGGCAGTTCCATGATGTAACCCTTCACTAAACAACTCACTTACATTTGGTGGCCTAAAAGCTGTTGCCAGGTTTACCGTGTATTGTAAACTTTCGTTAAAACGGTATTTTGCAGAACCGGAAACAGAGAAATTAGTAAAGTTGTAGATTGGGGTTTCCAGCTCATCTTCTTCATTAAATCGAAAAACTTCCAATCGGCGGTAATCGAATCTTGCTCCAAATTCTAATTCCCACTTATTTTTAGCATAATTTTCTATTGCGAAAACACCTAACCCATTTGAGAGATAGTTAGGAATAAGTGGTCTTACTCCTGTACCTGGAATATTACGATTTTTTTGATCGAGCCAGGTTATACCAAAAGTACCATTCCAGTTATTGTCATGATATTTTTCCCATATTAACTCTGCCGTTAACGTTTGTAGGCGCAAATCAATTGCTGGTCGATTGCTTCTCCCCCCCCTTCTTATATCAAACTCTTTTCTGCTGTTTACTTGCTGTGCTATATGAAAAGATAGCTTTGATTTTTCATTAAAATTATAAAACCCCTTTGCCTTGGCAAGTTGGTGGGCTATATCTTGTTTTGGATTATTAATTTCATAGCTAAAATCTTCTATAAAAAACGGGCGTTCTCTTTCAATAGCGTCTAACAGATCGGTTGTACTACCAATGTGTGCACTACGAAGAATGCCAAGTTCTGATGTAAACAAACTATAAAAAAAGCTTCCCCCCCATTTTTCATTCTTATATCCAACCTCTCCTGAAAAGTTTACTTCTTGTACTCCGGTGTTGGTAAGTTCGTAATTTGGTGCATGAAAATCACCGGCTTTTTTTGCTGAAGATTGTACCCTCCATCCTAATCCAGGTAATTTATCAGATCCGTTTGCCAACATGACCGAAGCAATCCCTTGCCTGCCGTTTGAAGTACCTACTAAATTTACCTCGCCTTGTAAATTTTCACTTTCAGGAAGCTCAGGTGGTTCCACTAAAAGTACGCCTGCTACAGCATCTGAACCATACCTTACGGCTGCCGCTCCTTTTATAACCGTGAGTTTTTGAGCTGTAAAGGGATCAATTTCAGGTGCATGTTCTGTACCCCATTGCTGCCCCTCTTGCCTGACACCATTATTTAAAATTAACACCCTATTACTATGCAAACCGTGAATTACGGGCTTGCTAATGGCCGGACCTGTTTGTAACATGGTTACTCCGGTAATACTGGTAACCGATTCCGCTAAAGAGGCGCCCCTGATTTTTTGTAAACTTTCTCCAGATATTGTTTCTCTATTTTCAAGGGCAATAGAAACAGGCTTCCCCTCAACAGTTAGTTCATTTAACAAATGGAACTCTCCTTCTAAGTGAAATTCTAAAGGTGCATCATTTGGTATTTTTACGTTTGTCTCTAAAGAAGAATAGCCCAGGTACCTCACAGTAATCTTATATTCTCCCGCAGGCACTTCTTTAATAATAAAAGTTCCTTTATCATCACTCACTGCTCCTAATTGCAACTCAGGAATGAATATGGTAGCTCCGGAAAGTAAGTGAGTACCTTCATCGAATACCAAGCCCGATAAATTGTATTTTTCACTTTGCGCTTGCATAAAATGCGGCATCAATATGAGGCATATAAAATAAATCCGCCTTCCTTAAGCAACATATAAGTTCGATTTTAATTTTAAGTCTTTGAACCAAAGGCTCATTGTTGTCTAAATAT